>JAHHOT010000159.1 GCA_018677555.1 Gammaproteobacteria bacterium
CTGGAACGCCTTGGCTGATGCATCCTGCGCTGTCCGTCATTTTGTTTTCGACCTTGTCCGGACTCGGGTTCGGTGCGTTCGCGTGGTTGGGTACGGGGCGCGTCCCCGATGTTGCGCTTTTACCGACGGCGCTCATTGCGTTCGCGCTTAGTGTTGGCGGCCTCACGGCATCCACATTTCATCTCGGCCATCCGGAGCGGGCGTGGCGCGCGTTGAGCCAGTGGCGAAGCTCCTGGTTGTCGCGCGAGGGTGTTGCGGCGGTCGTGACGCTGGCCCTGGCGGCAATGTGGTGGCTGTTTGATTATCCGCAAGCACTCGGTGTTGCGATGAGTGTCATGGCCTTTTTGACCGTCTTCACCACGGCGATGATCTATGCACAGATGCGCAGCGTGCGTACCTGGAATACGCCACTGACGCCGGCCGTGTACCTGCTGCTGTCGCTGGCCGGCGGTGGTGTCGTGTGCCTGTGCATTGCGTCCTTCAACAGCAAGATTGTCGCGGCGGATGCAGTTGCTGCAGGGCTGTTACTTTTGCTGGCGTGGGGAACCAAGGCGATCTGGTGGCGCAGGGCCGACGGCGATATCGAACTGTCCACCCCGGCGACGGCAACGGGCCTCGGGCAGGAGGGCCAGGTGCGGCTGCTTGAATCGCCGCACAGCGGCGGCAATTACCTGCTTAGCGAAATGGGGTTCAGGATCGGCCGCAGGCACCAACGGGCGTTGCGCCGGATCGCACTCGTTGCTGGCGCCGCAATCCCGATGCTCATGCTCGTAATCGCGGTGGAATTCGAGCTCATCGCGTCCGCGGTACTGGGCCTCGCGCTGTTGTCGCATGCGGTCGGCATTCTCGCGGAACGCTGGTTGTTCTTCGCCGAAGCGCGACACGCGGTGATGAATTACTACCAGTAGAACAGCGAATATTCTGGCAAAATACGAGCGGCTCGTTTCGTGACTGGTACCGAATGCTGACGAAGGGCGATTCGCCGCTGGCCGAGGTGCCGACGAGGGCGGAAGATCCCGTCAAGAACTAGAAGTGGCAAACACAGACATTCCTGTTGCTTGAACCAGGCAGTTAACAAATAATCCCGGCCTGAACTTATCGGAGGGCTTGCATGAAAATCGGTGTGCCGAGAGAAACCTACGAGGGCGAGAAGCGTGTTGCGACAACCCCGGACGTTGCCGCCCAGTTGATCAAGCTCGGTTTCGAGGTTGCGGTTCAGGACGGGGCCGGGGCCACCGCGAGCTTTCCCGACGCCCTTTACGAGGCCGCCGGTTGCCGGATCGTCACGTCCGGCGACGAGATCTGGCGCGACGCCGATATCGTCTTGAAAGTTCGCGGACCGGAGCCCGCGGAAGTCGCGCTGCTGCGCTCCGGGCAGACTCTCATCAGTTTCCTGTGGCCGGCGCAAAACCCCGAATTGCTGCAGTCCCTGACCGAGCGCGGCGTCACGGCGATGGCAATGGACAGCATCCCGCGTATTTCGCGGGCCCAGAAAATGGATGCCCTAAGCTCGATGGCGAACATCGCGGGCTACCGCGCAGTCGTCGAGGCCGCGCAGCATTTCGGCCGGTTTTTTACCGGCCAGATTACCGCCGCCGGCAAAGTACCGCCCGCCAAGGTGCTGGTGATCGGTGCCGGTGTTGCAGGGCTGGCGGCGATCGGCGCCGCAAAAAGCATGGGCGCGATCGTGCGTTCCTTCGACACGCGGCCCGAGGTCAAGGAGCAGGTCGAGAGCATGGACGCCGAATTCCTGATGCTGGATTTCGACGACGAGGATGGCTCCGGAGAGGGTGGCTATGCGAAAGTGATGAGCGACGAGTTCATCAAGGCCGAGATGGCGTTATTCGCCGAGCAGGCGAAAGACGTCGACATCATCATTACGACCGCGCTCATTCCCGGCAAACCCGCACCGCGACTGATTACCGCTGACATGGTTGCGTCCATGAAAGACGGCAGCGTCGTCGTCGATCTCGCTGCGGAGCAGGGCGGCAACTGTGCGTTGACGGAGCCGGACAGGGTCGTGTCGCGCGACGGCGTCACCATCATTGGTTACACGGATCTGCCCAGCCGGCTCGCGGCGCAATCGAGCCAGCTTTACGCGACCAATCTGCGACATTTGCTGACCGATCTTACTCCCGAAAAGGACGGCAACATCGTTGTCGACATGGAGGACGAGGTCATCCGCGGCGCTACGGTCTGCAAGGACGGCGAAACGACATGGCCGCCTCCGGCGCCGAAGCTGTCGGCGGCGCCGCAAAAAGCGGAGCCGGCACCGGCGCCCGTGGCTGCCCCGGAAAAACCGTCGGTCGCTGGCCCCATTATCGCCACGGTGCTGGGCGGGCTTGCACTGCTCGGACTGGGGGCCGTTGCGCCGCCATCGTTCATGGCGCATTTCACGGTATTCGTCCTCGCCTGTTTCGTTGGCTACATGGTGATCTGGAACGTGACGCCTGCATTGCACACGCCACTGATGAGCGTCACGAACGCCATATCGAGCATCATAGTTATCGGCGCGTTGCTGCAGATCAGCTCCAGCGACAAGGTAATCATGTGGATAGCAGCGCTCACGATATTGATAACGAGCATCAACATCGCCGGTGGCTTTGCGGTCACGCGCCGCATGCTCGAAATGTTCCGCAAGTGAGGTCGTCATGATAAACGCAGGCGTAGTCACTGTGTCGTACATCATTGCGACCATTCTGTTCATTCTTGCCCTGGGTGGCTTGTCGAACCAGGAGACTGCACGTCGCGGCAACTGGTACGGCATCATCGGCATGACAATCGCGTTGCTCGCCACCGTGCTCGGTGTCGTCACGCAGCATTACACGATATTGCTGGTCGCATTGCTGACCGGCGGTAGCGTCGGGCTGCTGCTGGCGCGGCGCGTACAGATGACGCAGATGCCGGAACTGGTGGCGATACTGCACAGTCTCGTCGGGCTCGCCGCGGTCGCGGTCGGTTACGCCAACTTCATGGACCCGTCGGTGCAGTTCACCGGTGTCGAACTGACGATCCACGATATCGAAACCTATCTTGGCATCCTCATCGGTGCGGTGACGTTTTCGGGATCGGTCATTGCTTTTGGCAAGCTGTCGGGCCGTATCGGCGGTAAACCGATGCTGTTGCCGGCACGGCACTGGCTGAACCTGGGGCTGCTCATTGGCGCGATCTGGTTCGGCCGCGAATTCGTGGTGCAATCGGCCGCCGGTGCCGGCATGACGCCGCTCATCATCATGACGGTCATCGCGTTGCTGTTCGGCATTCACATGGTTATGGCGATCGGCGGTGCCGATATGCCGGTCGTCGTGTCCATGCTCAACAGCTACTCCGGCTGGGCCGCCTCGGCGACCGGCTTCATGCTGAGCAACGACCTGTTGATTGTCACGGGTGCGCTGGTTGGTTCGAGCGGTGCGATACTGAGCTATATCATGTGCCGTGCCATGAATCGCAAGTTTCTCAACGTCATCGCGGGCGGTTTCGGCACGGGCGGCGGCACGTCCGCGGCAGGCGGCGACGAGGAAGGCGAGATTGTCCCGATCGATGCGGCTGAAACCGCTGCGTTGCTGAACGATGCCAGGGAAATAATGATCATTCCGGGCTACGGCATGGCTGTCGCCCAGGCGCAGCACATCGTTTACGAGCTCACTTCTACATTGCGCGCGAAAGGCGTCAACGTTCGCTTCGGCATCCATCCCGTGGCCGGCCGCATGCCGGGCCATATGAACGTGTTGCTAGCGGAGGCAAAGGTGCCTTACGACATCGTCTTCGAAATGGACGAAATCAACGACGATTTCCCCGACGTCGACGTTTCGATCGTCATCGGCGCCAACGACATCGTCAACCCTTCCGCGCTGGAGGTGCCGGACAGCCCGATCGCCGGCATGCCGGTACTCGAGTGCTGGAAAGGCAAGGTAACGATTGTGCTGAAGCGCAGTATGGCCACCGGGTACGCCGGCGTGCAAAATCCGCTATTCTTCAAGGAGAACACGCGCATGCTGTTCGGCGACGCGAAGGACAGCCTCGACGAGGTGTTCCGCTCGTTGTAAGGCAGAGCGGGCGGTTCGAGGCGGCGCAGGCCGCGTATCTTTGCTGCTCCGGTCGATCCGTAGCGCTGCACCCGATATCCAAGCGGAGATTGCGATGACCTATCCAAAGAACCTGGCTGACGATGCCAAAGTCTACGACGTATTCCTCGGGCGCCCGCAGACGTTTACGCCATTCACAGAAACCTGCGAGCAAATAATGCGCGGGCGATCGCCGCTCAGCGCAGGTCAACGAGAGTTGATTGGCAGCTACGTGTCGCGTCTCAATAGCTGTCCCTATTGTCACGACGTGCACAACGAAGCCGTAAAAGCCTACGGCTTCGACTCGGCGTTGACACAGCAACTGGTCGACAATCTCGACAGCGCCGACGTCGATGACCAGTTCAGGACGCTATTGCGCTTCGTCAGGAAGATAACCGAAGGTGCGTATCGCGTTTCGGAGCGCGATTACGAACAGCTCTACGCCGCCGGTTGGGACGATGACGCGATACACGACGCGGTGATCGTAACCTGCCTGTTCAACTTCATGAATCGCCTGGTATCGTCCTTCGGCATCGAAGCCGACGATGCCTACCTGGCGCTGGCCGGCCCGCGCATCAAGGAGCAGGGGTATTCGGCGTCGCTCGAGAATCTCGCGGAGTCGGCAGGCTGAGCCGGCTCCTTCAATCGGACCCGGCGAACATTCCGCTTTTCATTACCGGCCTGGCAATGCCCACGGTCTGCTTCTCGCCGAGCACTTCACGGCGAAACCGGTAAAGCTCGGCTGGCCGCCCTTTGCCAATCCTGCTGGTGCGGCCGATCGGTTCAACGAGGTCTGCATTGGCCACAAGGCGGCGAAAATTCTGTTTGTGCAGCTGCGCGCCGCTCAGCGCTTCGACGACCCGCTGCAGCTGCAATAACGTGAATTCACCAGGCATCAGTTCGAACACGACCGGCCGGTAGGCGAGCTTGCCGCGCAGCCTGCCGAGCGCCGTAGCGAGTATGCGCCGGTGATCCGATGCCAGCATGTCGCCCATGCCCTCGAGCTGGTAACTTTTCGACGCCGGCGTAGCGATGCTGCTGCTGGCTGCGTCGCGATCCCGCAGCGCTTCTGACACGAGTCCAGCATCGTAGAGCAGCTCGAATCGTTCCAGCGATAGCACGGCATCCATGTCCGTCGCCTGCGCCGGGCCGAAGGTCACGTTGACGCGGTCTGCACGCGCTTTGCGTTCATTCGCGCTGCGCGTCTCTTTCTGCCAGTGGCGCAAGGCCGGAGCAATTCGGTCCTCGATGATCCGCGGTTTGCCATCGCGCCAGTCTTCCCACGGCAGGAACCGGTACCAGTCCCGCCACTCCGCATTCGGGGCATCCACTTCGTCCTCGTGCGTCAGTGCGATATAGGCAACCGATACAACGCGCGGACCGCCGCGAAATTCGGCAGGGTCGCGATACCGGTTGCCGAAGGTGTAGAGCTGCTCGACGTAATACAAATCGAGGCCGGTCTGTTCCTCGACCCATTGGCGCAAGCCGCTCTCCAGGGTGTCGTGACGCGCCGCATCGAACGGCCCATTGGGCAGCCCGGGCCCTGCGCGATCCACCATAAGCACCCGCGGACGGTCGTCGGTAACCGCGACGATGACTGCCGTAAGATTTATAACTGATTGATTCACCGATATTTTTGACACTTTACATCGCCTGTTGCTCGCGCGCAGCAGAAGTGCTTGACAGCTATTATGCTCTCTGCGAGTATAATCATTATACTCAGAGTGAGTATAAATTATTTTTCAAGCTACCGCCTGCCAAACCGGCGGCAAGAGGTGACGCATGTTGAGCACACATGATCAGGCAGCAGTCCTTGAACGAACGGCGCATCTTTATTCTCGCGTCAAGTCCGTGATTCCGGACGTCGAGTGGCCTTTGCACGCGTCCTACATCGATGCAATCAACGAGCTGAAAAAAGAACGCAACGCGGTCGTGTTGGCTCACAACTACCAGACGCCGGAAATTTTTCATTGTGTCGCTGACATTACCGGCGATTCACTGGCCCTGGCAAGAAGGGCGGCGGAAACGGACGCCGATATCATCGTTCTGGCCGGCGTTCACTTCATGGCGGAAACAGCAAAAATCGTTTGCCCCGACAAAGTCGTCCTGATCCCCGATGAGAAGGCCGGATGTTCGCTGGCCGAATCGATCACTGCGGACGACATTCGAAAATTGCGACAAAGATACCCCGGCGTGCCTGTAGTGACCTACGTGAATACGACCGCCGAGGTGAAGGCCGAGTCTGATATTTGCTGTACGTCCGGCAATGCTGTTGATGTCGTGGAATCGCTCGGCACCGACTCCGTCATTTTCCTGCCCGACGAGTACCTGGGCAAGTACGTCGCGCTGCAAACCGACGTAAAGATCATTACATGGAAGGGACATTGTGAAGTCCACGAACGGTTTACGGCGGATGAGCTGGAGGACTACCGCTCCCGTTTTGACGGACTGACCATAATCGCGCATCCGGAGTGTCCGCCTGATGTTCTCGAAGCCGCAGACTTCGTCGGCTCGACCGCGCAGATGCAGGCGTTTGTCCACGAAAAGCGGCCCAGGCGCGTGTTGATGGTTACCGAATGTTCGATGAGCGACAACGTGGCGGCAGACGTAACCGACGTGGAGTTCATTCGGCCGTGCAACCTTTGCCCGCATATGAAGCGTATCACGCTCGCAAACATCTACGATTCGTTGCGCACTCTCGAGCCGCGCGTCGAGGTAGATCCCGCGGTAGCGGATCGCGCACGTCTCGCTGTCGAGCGCATGCTCGCGGTTGGCAAGTAACGGTCAGGCGCCAATTCGATGCGCGTGCAGCTGACTGACACCGTCGTCGTCGGTTCCGGGATCAGCGGCCTGGTCACGGCATTGTGCCTGTCGCCGCGCGATGTGACGCTGGTGAGCAAGACCCCAACGCTTCTTGGCGGATCCAGCCTGTGGGCAAAGGGTGGCATAGCCGCCGCCGTCGGGCCCGACGATTCCGCGGCCGCGCATGCAGAGGACACGCTGATGGCCGGTGCGGGCCTGAGCAATCCCGAGCGCACGCGGCAGCTGACGGAGGAAGGGAGTTCCAGCCTTGCCTGGCTGATCGGAGAAGGCATCCTGTTCGATCGGGATGCCAATGGCGAGCTCGCGTTGGCGAGGGAAGCAGCCCATCGCTATGCGCGCGTCGTCCACGCCGGCGGCGATGCAACGGGCCTTGCCCTGGTGCGCGGCCTTGCCCGGCAGGTACAGGCGGCGCCGGGCGTGGCGATCCGGCTTGATACCTTTGCCTACGATCTCGTGGTGCAGGGTGACGAAATAACGGGTTTGCTGGCGTTCGATCCGCGCCACGGCTGGACCTTCTACCGTGCGCGTAACGTCGTTTTGTGTACAGGCGGGATCGGCCAGGCATGGATCGATACGACGAATCCGGCGGAAGCCAGTGGCGACGGGCTGGCCATGGCGGCGCGCGCAGGTGCGCGCCTTGCGGACCTGGAATTCGTGCAATTTCATCCAACGGCATTGCGGTCGCTGGCAGAACCGGGGGCAAGCCTGCCACTGTTGACCGAGGCGCTGCGCGGCGCCGGCGCGCTCCTGCTCGACGAGCTGGGACAGCGCTTCATGCTCGACGAACACCCGCAGGCGGAACTGGCGCCGCGCGACATCGTGGCGCGGGCGATTCAGCGGCGCACGCGACGCGGTGAATCCGTTTACCTCGACCTTCGACCGATTCACGCCGATCGCCTGCGCGAGTCGTTTCCGCAGGCAATCGAAGCCGCCGTGGAGGCCGGCTTCGACCCGTTCGTGGAGCCGCTACCTGTGGTGGCCGCCGCGCATTACCACATGGGCGGCGTGCAGGTGGACGATGCCGGGCGCACGTCTCTGCGCGGGTTGTGGGCTTGCGGTGAGACCGCCACCACCGGAATCCACGGCGCCAACCGGCTGGCGAGCAATTCACTGCTCGAGGCCGTTGCCTATGCGCGCCGCGTTGCCGCAGATATCCCGCACGGTGAGCGTGGACCTCGGGTGAACGCGCAAAGCCTTCCAGCGACGCCGCTTGTTGTTGACAGGGTCGACATCGAAGATGCGATCACCGAAATCCGCCACATCATGTCGCGCGAAGTTGCGGTTTTGCGTGATGGGGTGCAGCTCGAGCGGGCATTCGCGGCACTTGGCCAACTGGAGTCGCAATTGCAGCCCACGGCCGCCGGCGCACAGGTACGGCCTTCCGCGGCGCGGGTTCGCGCGTATGGCGAGGCGCGCAATCTGAATCTCGTCGCGCGGCTGGTTACGCTGGCCGCGTTGCGTCGCGAAGAAAGCCGCGGCGCACACTTTCGCAACGACTTTCCGGAACCCAGCGTAGCGTGGCGACGACAGCTTTCGATGACCATCGACTCGCTATCTGAAACGCATTGACAGGTCGATTGCCGTAACGTCCTTGGTCAGTGCGCCAACGGAAATATAATCGACGCCGGTTTGCGCTATCGCGGCGATCGTATCCAGCCTGACGCCACCCGAGGCTTCGAGTTTTGCGGGCGGCTCGCCATCGGTTCGGTTGATTCGGACCGCTTCCTGCATATCCGCCGTCGCGAAATTATCCAGCATGATCTGGTCGGCGCCTGCGGCGAGCGCCTGTCGAAACTCCGCCAGCGATTCGGCCTCAACCTCGATCGGCATGTCCGGCTGCAATGTTCGCGCAGCAGTTACCGCGTTGTCGATGCCCCCGGCACTCCGGATGTGATTTTCCTTGATCAGTATCGCGTCGAATAAACCCATGCGATGGTTCACGCCGCCGCCGCAGCGAACGGCATACTTCTGGGCGTGTCTGAGGCCCGGCAGCGTCTTGCGCGTGTCGAGAATCCGGCAGTTCGTGCCGTGCACGGCGCGGACGTACGCGGCGGTCAAGGTGGCGGTGCCGGACAGCAGTTGCAGGAAGTTCAGCGCAGTCCGTTCGGCCGTCAGGATCGATCGCGCCGGGCCGCGCCAGTCGCAAATCGTATCGCCAGGGTCAAGTTCGCTGCCATCGTCGTAATGCCAGTCAATCGCGATGTTGGCGTCGATTTGACGGCACACCTCCGCAACCCAGGGCCGGCCGGCCAGGACCATAAGGTCGCGCGAAATGATCGACGCATGCGCCAGCTGCGCGTCGGGGACAAGCGCCGCAGTGACGTCGCCGTCGCCAACGTCTTCCCGTAGCGCGCGGCTCACCGACTCCGTGACATCGGACAGCAACCTGTCGTCGATTGTCTTGCTGTTAGCCATTTGTTTACACCGTCCTGCGGCCACGGGGCCGAAATATGTCATTGGACAAGGCGAACATGTTGCGGCAATTTCGTATACCTGTGCATCGCCTTTTCGGTCAGTATGATCGATCCTGCGTTCCGGGGAAACGCGCATGCCTGACGAATCTACCCGCGAAATCGACCGGGAATCACTGCCATTCGTGGCGCCGTGCCGCGACCTTGCGCTGCTTGCCCCGTTCGGCTGGCTGCGCCAGGGCTTCGCCGACCTGCGCAAGGCGCCGGGACCGAGCCTGGCCTACGGCTTCGTCATGGCATTAATCATGGGCAGCGTGGTCTGGCTTGCGTGGAACTTCGGCAGTCACTTGATCATGTTTGCCATGATCGGCGGTTTCGTGTTTCTCGCGCCGTTGTCCTGCATCGGGCTGTATGCCATCAGCGCGCAGATCGAACGTGACCAGACGCCTTCGATGGTGCGCAGTCTGCGCGCGGCATTTCGCAGACACCTCGGCAATGAAATGATCTTTGCACTGGCGTTGCTGGTTATCTTCCTGGTGTGGGCGAGGGCGGCGGTAATGATCACGGTGTTTTTTCCGACCGACGCCGATCCCGACCTGAGTCAGCTTCTTGGTTACCTTGCCATTGGCAGCATCGTTGGTGCGGTATTCGCCGCGGTAACCTTCAGTGCCAGTGCGTTTTCACTGCCAATGATCATGCATCGCGATGTTGACAGCGTGACCGCGATCGTCACCTCGGTTAACGCGGTACTGCGTAACAAGTACGCCATGCTGCTGTGGTTGACGATCATCGTGCTGGGGCTCGTCGTCGGCATGCTGACGGCGTTCCTGGGCCTCATCGTCATCCTGCCGGTCATCGGCTACGGCGCGTGGCATGGCTACCTCGAAACCATCGATGCGGACGCGTTCCCGCGTCACGCCGCCGGAATAACGGCGACGCCACGTTCACGCTGAGCCACGGTATTTGACGAAATTCCATACGTAGTCGCGCGTATCCCGGTATTCCGGGGATCTGGCAGAATTCGGACGCCTGTGTAGCGTCATGGCGTGGCGCAGGCGTTTCCCTTGTCTGTGACAACAAGAAACCAGGAACAGATCCCTATGTCCAGCCAATCCAGCTACAACGACCGGGTTGTCCGCCAGTTTACGATCATGACCGTGGTTTGGGGCGTTGTCGGAATGCTCGTCGGGCTGATAATCGCCGCGCAGCTGATCTGGCCGTCGCTCAACTTCGACGTGCCGTTCCTTTCTTTCGGTCGCCTGCGGCCGCTGCACACAAACGCGGTCATTTTCGCTTTCGGTGGATCGGCGCTGTTTGCTACGGCGTACTACGTGGTGCAGCGCACCTGCCACGTGCGCCTGGCCTACGATAAGCTCGCCGCGTTTACCTTCTGGGGCTGGCAGGCTGTCATCGTCCTCGCAGCGATTACGCTGCCGCTGGGTATCACCCAGAGCAAGGAATACGCGGAGCTGGAGTGGCCGATTGATTTGCTGATTGCGGTGGTGTGGGTGGCTTTTGCGCTCGTGTTCCTGGTGACTATCGGGCGGCGCAGGGTCAAACACATCTACGTCGCGAACTGGTTTTACGCCGCATTCATACTGACGGTCGCCGTGCTCCACATATTCAACAACATTGCACTGCCGGTCACGCTGTCCAAGTCATACCAGATCTACACAGGCGTCGTCGACGGCATGATGCAATGGTGGTACGGGCACAACGCGGTGGGCTTTTTCCTCACTGCTGGATTCCTCGGCATGATGTATTACTTCGTGCCGAAGCAGGCACAACGACCTATCTATTCCTACCGCCTTTCGGTGGTGCATTTCTGGGCGCTGATTTCGATTTACATGTGGGCGGGCCCGCATCATCTGCATTACACGTCCTTGCCGAACTGGGCGCAGTCCCTCGGCATGGTGTTTTCGGTCATTCTTCTCGCGCCTTCCTGGGGCGGCATGATCAACGGCATCATGACCCTCTCCGGCGCCTGGCATAAGCTGCGAACGGACCCGATTCTGAAGTTCATGATTGTCGCACTGTCGTTTTACGGCATGTCGACGTTCGAAGGTCCGATGATGTCGATCAAGACGGTGAACGCGCTGTCGCATTACACCGATTGGACCATCGGGCACGTTCATTCCGGTGCTCTCGGGTGGGTCGCGATGATGACGATCGGCTCTTTGTACTGCCTGATCCCGCGGCTATACGGGAAACAGGCGATGTATTCGACAAGGCTGATCGATGTGCACTTCTGGACCTCGACGATTGGCGTCGTACTGTATGCCGTATCGATGTGGATTTCCGGAATCACGCAGGGCCTGATGTGGCGAGCCCTGAACGACGATGGCACCTTGACCTACTCGTTCATCGAGAGCCTCAAGTTCACCTACCCGTATTACGGCATTCGACTGCTTGGCGGTCTCGTGTTCTTCGCCGGCATGCTGGTGATGGTCTACAACGTGTACATGACGGTACGCAGGACCGTACCCGAGCCACAAGCCGTGATTCAGCCTGCATGAGGTCGGACCGATGAAACACGAAAAAATCGAAAAGAACATAAACCTCATGTCGGTTCTGATCATTGTCGTCATCAGCATAGGCGGCCTGATCGAAATCCTGCCGCTCATGGCGAGCAGCGCTGCCACAGAGCCGTATGAAGGTGTGCGCCCTTATCCAGCGTTACAGCTTGCAGGCCGTGACGTGTACGTCCGGGAAGGCTGCTATGCCTGCCACTCGCAACAGATTCGACCGTTCCGGAGTGAAACGGAGCGCTACGGCCCGTACTCCGTCGCCGGCGAGTTTGTTTACGACCGCCCGTTCCAGTTCGGTTCCAAGCGAACCGGCCCGGACCTGGCGCGCGTCGGCAAACGCTACAGCGACGATTGGCATCGCATTCACATGATGAACCCGCGGGACGTCGTGCCGGAGTCGAACATGCCCGGCTATCCGTGGCTGGCAAAGAACATGGTCGACGGCGAGTTGATCGCGAGCAAGATGAAAACGCTGCAGACGCTCGGCGATCCCTATACGGATGAAGAAATCGCGGCGGCGGCGCAGGCGGTAGCGGGCAAGACCGAGCTCGATGCGATCATCGACTATCTGCAAAATCTCGGCACCGTGCGCTCGGCGCGCTAGGGGCACGGCGATGGATATCAATGTAGCAAGGGGATTGGTCACGGTAGCGCTGCTGATCCTGTTTCTCGGCATCTGGGCGTGGAGTTGGAGCCGCAAGAGGATGGCGGACTTCGATGCGGCGTCACGCCTGCCGCTGGAAGACGGGGAGAATTCGCCAGCGAGCGGGGAGACAGAGGAGACGCCATCATGAACAGTGCGTGGAGCTGGTACATCATCCTTGGAACCGTGGCGAGTCTTGCCGCGTGTTTCTGGCTGGTTGCCTGGGCCAACCGCCAGCGCGCCTCGGAAGCCGAGATCAAGGAATCCGAAGCTCATGTCTGGGACGAGGATGTGCGCGAGCGCAACAACCCGTTGCCGATGTGGTGGCTGTGGCTGTTCATCGGCACGATCGTCTGGAGCCTGGGCTACCTTGTCTACTACCCGGGCATGGGTAGCTACCAGGGCCTCGGCACCTGGAGCCAGGAGGAGCAGTACGACGCCGAGGTGCAGGCGGCCGAGGCGAAGTACGGGGCAATCTTTGCAGCGTACGGGCAGACCGAGGTCGAAGAGCTCGTGAAGGACCCGGCTGCACTGGCCATCGGGGCGAGCCTGTACCAGAACTACTGTTCACAGTGCCACGGATCGGCAGCGCGCGGTGCGCGCGGATTTCCGAACCTTACCGATGACGCCTGGCAATACGGCGGGGGTCCGGCGCAAATCGAGCATAGTATCTTGCACGGCCGGAACGGCATAATGCCGCCGCTTGGCGCTGTCATCGGGTCGGATGTTGCGGTCGACAACCTGGTCGATTTCGTACTGGCAATGCCGGACGGCATAGACACCGGCTTGCCGGGATACGCAGACTACATGAAGCACTGCGTTGCGTGCCACGGACCTGCGGGTGACGGTTTGCAGGTCATAGGCGCACCGCGTCTGAACGACGATGTCTGGCTTTACGGCAGCTCACCGCAGGAGATTCGCAAGACAATCGTGCAGGGTCGCCAGGGCTACATGCCGGCGAATCGCGATCTTATCGGGCCAGATCGTGCGCGCATACTGGCGGCTTACGTATACAGCCTGTCCCGATAGTGAGTTACCGGTGCAATGACCGACGATGACGATAACCCGCCGCAGGAATGGAGCAGGGACAAGCAGAAACTTGCCGTACTCAGCTGGCTGTCGTTCCTGTGCGCCGCGATATTCTCGATTCCGTTTTTCGCGTTCATCGACCCGCTGATCATCGTCGACGCCGTCAATGTCGAGGGCGTAGACAGCCGCAATGCGGGTTACGCGATCGGCTTTTTCTTCCTGTGGGCGAACGGCTGGATCAGCGGCTGGTTCACGCTGCGGCTGGTGCGGCGCAAGCGCACCGGTCCCGTGGCGCTGCCGCGCAAAGACTGAGCGCGGGCCGCCGATTCACATGAACGAAAATTCCGCCGCCGGCTACCAGTATGGCGCTCTGTACCGCAGCGAGGAAAAGATCTATCCGCGCGAGGTGCAGGGCCGCTTCGCGACGCTGCGCCGGGTTGCGATGTTCGTCTTGCTGGGCGCGTTCTACGGCGGATGCTGGCTGACGTGGGAAGGGCGACAGGCGATACTGTTCGATCTGCCTGCGCGAAAGTTCTACGTCTTCGGCCTGACCATCTGGCCGCAGGATTTCATCTACCTGGCGTTGCTGCTGATCATCCTGGCGGTAAGCCTGTTTTTCTTTACGGCTCTGGCAGGCCGGCTGTGGTGCGGTTACGCCTGTCCGCAAACGGTATGGACCGAAGCGTTTTCATGGATCGAACGGGCGATCGAAGGCGACCGCAACAAACGCCGCAAGCTCGACAAGGCGCCGTGGGACCTGCGGAAAATCCGCCTCAAGGTCAGCAAGCAGATTTGCTGGGTCGCGCTGGGGCTGTTCACAGGCTTTACGTTTGTTGGCTACTTCGTGGACGTCCGGCAACTCGCAGCAGACCTGGTGTCCTTCGAGGCAGGTCCGTGGGCATACTTCTGGGTGCTCTTTTACGGCTTTGCAACCTACGGCAACGCAGGCTACATGCGGGAGCAGGTTTGCAAGTACATGTGTCCCTATGCGCGCTTCCAGGGTGCGATGTTCGATCACGACACGCTGATCATTACCTATGACGCCGGGCGCGGCGAGCCGCGCGGGAGCAGGCGGCGGGGATCGGACCCGAGAGCGCAGGGGCTCGGCGACTGCGTCGATTGCACGATGTGTGTGCAGGTTTGCCCGACGGGTATCGACATTCGCAATGGGCTGCAGTACGAGTGTATTGCCTGCGCGGCCTGCATCGATGTCTGCGATACAGTCATGGACAAAGTCGGATCTCCGCGCGGGCTTATTCGATATACGACAGAGCATGCGGTCGAGCACGAGCGCTATCACCTGCTGCGACCGCGTACGCTCGTCTACACAGGAATATTGACGGTCCTGCTGGCGGCGATGATTTCGAGCATGGCGTTCAGGAGCCCGGTGATACTCGACGTGATACGCGACCGGAACGCGCTTTATCGCGACGTTGGCCGGCGCGGCATCGAGAACAGCTACACCGTCCGCGTCATCAACAAACAGAACACGCCGCACGACTATACGCTGAGCGTGAGCGGCATCGAGGGTATGACGCTCGAAGGCGAAACCTCGGCATCCGTCGCCGGGGAGTCAGTCGCGACGCTGCCTGTCTCGGTCGTCGTGCCGCACGAATACGCGATTGGCGGCCAGACCATCGAGTTCCGTCTCGACAGCGCCGACGGCAGCGACATTACCGTGACCGAGGAAAGCCGCTTCCGGGGTCCGACCGAGGGTTATTGATATGCAGACCTACGAACAGTCCGGTGAGGCCTGGTACCGCAATCCGTGGGTATGGCTGATCATCGCCATTCCATCGCTAACCGTCGCCGGCTGCATGCTGACGATATACCTTGCGCTGACGAATCCACATATCCTGGTCAGCGATGCTGCCGTCGAAAATCCTGCGGCGCCCCGCGCCGGGGCCGTGGACGGTGAGTGATGAGCACGGCGTGCTTGCATTGTGGCGATCCGGTCCCTGACGGACTGTCGATATTTGCCAGGCTGGACGGCGTTGACCAGCCGATGTGCTGCCTGGGCTGCAAGGCGGTAGCGGAGTTCATCGATTGCAGCGGGTGGTCGTCTTTCTACCAACATCGTGCGCGGCCGGATCCTGCCGATAACCTGACGCCCGTGGAATCCTCGTGGCAACGCTACGATACGCAGGACCTCAGGACTCGCTATGTGTGTGCCCGGGACGGAATCGAGGAAGCCACTATCGACATCGGCGGCATGTACTGTGCCGCTTGCGTCTGGCTACTCGAAAAGGCGCTGCATCGCGACGGCGTTGTCAGCGTCGACGTAAACTCCGCCACGCGGCGCGCCGTGGTCAGCTGGGAGCCCGGCCAACACCGGTTCAGTGACATCCTGCACGCGATCTCCCGTGTTGGTTTCAAGCCGGTACCGCTGTGCCCGGACCACGCTGGAGACGCACAGGAACTCGAGTACCGGTCAGCGCTGAAGCGGCTTATCGTTGCGGCGGCGGCCGGCATGCAGGTCATGATGTTTGCCGTGGCGCTTTATGCCGGCGACTACTTCGGCATCGATGCGAACGTCGAGCGATTTCTTCGCTATATCAGTTTGCTGGTGACCGTCCCGGTCGTATTTTATTCTGCGCGCCCGTTTTTCAGCGCTGCATTGCGCGGTCTGCGAGCACGACATCCGGGCATGGATCTGCCGGTGTCAATCGCCATCGGTGCTGCATTCGCGGCGTCGGCGTACGCGACCTGGGTGAATCAGGGCGCCGTGTATTTCGACTCGGTGGTGATGTTCGTATTCTTTCTGAGCATAACTCGATTCCTCGAGATGCGGGCGCGCCAGAACTCCGGCGACCACGTGCTCGCGCTCGCACAGCTGTTGCCGGATACGGCGCTGCGCATATCGGATGGGCAAACCGAAACGGTGGCGCTCGACCGGATTCGCCAGCACGATTTGCTGCAGATAAAGCCCGGCGCGGCAATCCCTGTCGACGGCGTGGTCGTATCCGGCGGCTTGTCAGTCGATGAGTCCATGCTCACCGGTGAGTCGCTTCCAGTCGAGCGAAGTACTGGCACCGCTCTTTTCGCTGGCAGCATTGTGAAGTCCGGTAACGCGGTGCTACGAGTAACGCAAGTCGGTGCAAGCACGGGCCTGGCAGAAATCGGTCGTATGTTGGAGCGCGCCAAAGCAGACCGCTCGCCGATCGCAATGCTCGCTGACCGCATCGCGAGCCGCTTTGTGATTGCCGTACTCGCTGCGGCAGCGTTCGCCGCGTTGCTGTGGTATCAGATCGATGCCGGGAGAGCCTTCGAGATCGCGCTTGCAACACTTGTGGTGACCTGTCCATGCGCGCTGGCGCTTGCAACGCCGGCAGCGCTGGCTGCCGCGGCGACACGCCTTGCAAAAAACGGTTTCCTGCTCGTGCGCGCGCGCGTTCTCCAGGTACTGCAGGCGGGCGCCACAATTGTCTTTGACAAGACCGGTACGCTAACCGAGGGCCGCCCTGTCGTTCTGCGCACCGAGCTGCTAGCGGACGCAGGCGATGATGCTGGCAGTCTCATGGCGCTGGCAGCCGCCATCGAGACCGCTTCGGAGCATGTGCTGGCGCGCGCGTTCGCGGATTATCACAGGCCCGGTGCATATTCGCCTTCGGCAACAAGGGTGGTTACAGGCTGCGGCGTCGAAGCGACGGTGGACGGCAAGAAATATCGAATCGGCAAGCTCGACTACGTCGCGGGACCGGGCGATGCGGCACGGCGACAGCGTGGCGGCGAGCGGGATATCGAGGTGTACCTCGGTGACGCGGACGGACCGCTGGCGCGTTTCGTCATCGGCGACGCATTGCGCCTGGATGCGCGAATTGCGCTCGATCGGTTGCGCAGTGCCGGGTTCAGCTTGTTGATTGCCAGCGGCGATCGTCCTGCCGCCGTGCAGGCGATCGCGGAGCAACTCCCGGTAGACGGCTGGCATGCGCAGCTTTCGCCGGCAGACAAGGTAAGCCTGGTCCAGGGCCTGCGCAGCGCCGGCAGCAAGGTCATTATGGTCGGCGACGGCATCAACGACGCGCCGGTGCTGGCCTCGGCCGATGCGTCGATCGCGCTGGATGCGGGCACGGCAGTGGCGCGTGCCAGTGCCGACGCGGTTGCGCTCGGAACTCGCCTCGGCTGCATCGTCGACGCAGCCGAGGTTGCGCGACGAACGAGGCGCATCATTCGGCAAAATGTAACCTGGGCAGTGCTGTACAACCTCACCGCCGTGCCGCTGGCGATAAGCGGCGTGCTGTCACCGTGGATGGCTGCGATCGGAATGTCGCTGAGCTCGCTACTGGTCGTACTGAATGCGCTGCGACTGAACCGCCAGGAATCACCGAACGCTGGCGATGCAGGCCATGAGACTGTGGTGGACACGGGCGAACAGCTGGCGACATGAGCATCCTGTATCTGTTGATACCTCTGGGGCTTTTGCTGGTCGGTTTGGCAGTCGCGGCGTTTTTCTGGGCAGTACGCAGCGGCCAGTTCGATGACCTGGATACGCCGGCGATGAGTGTCGTTCTGGACGATGACTCCAGGCCCGCCACGAAGAATCGCAGGAGCGACGACGCCGAAAGAAACAAGGCATGACAGCCGATGCATTGATAGCGGCTGCTTTCCTGGCCGGTTTTTTCGGTAGCACGCACTGCATTGCCATGTGCGGCGCAATTGTCGTGTTATTCGAACAATCCCGTTCAGACAGCGGCGCCCACTGGGCGAGGCGCTTGCTGTACAACGCCGGTCGGCTGGGTTTCTACGCATTGCTTGGGGGGATTGCCGGCAGCGCCGGAACCGTTGTTTCCGCGACGGCGGGGCTGGGCATACTGCGCGTAGTCGCCGGGTTGCTGGTTATTGCACTCGGGCTGAATCTTATCTTCGATTGGCAATCGACCCGCTTCCTGGAGCGGGCCGGGTCGATCGTCTGGAAGCGTCTTGCACCGCTGAGCCGCTACGTGTTGCCCGTAAATACGCCGCTACGCGCGCTCGGGGCCGGCTTTGTATGGGGTGCATTGCCCTGCGGCCTGGTGTATTCCGCCGTTGCCCTGGCGGCCACCAGCGGCAGTCCGGGCCACGGCGCGATCACCATGTCGTTCTTCTGGCTCGGGACACTGCCCATGTTGCTGCTGGCCGGAGCCTCGGGCGAACGGCTCAAGCGCTGGTCCGGCAATCGTGGTATGCGCCGGGTCGCCGGTGCGCTCATGATTGCGATTGGTATTTACGCGGTTTTCCCGCTCGTGATGCCGTCCCCCGACGCGACGCATCAGCATCATGCGGTGCCGTCGTCAGGCGCCTGACTGGCATTGTTGACGATGGCCTGCGGTACTATTGCGGTGATGCGTGTCCCGGTCTGCCGCCGATACCGGCAGACCGGCCGGTGCCCTGAGGCCGAACCCGAACAGTCACACGAGGTAAAACAATGCCCAGATTAGCTCGTCTTGCCGTTTTCCTGCTCATCGCCGGCTGCTCGACGCCGGTTGTCGATGATGTCTCGGGTGCCGATACGGTCGTGACGTTGTTGTTTACCAACGACATGGAGAGCGCTTACGAGCCGGTTCCGGCCTGGTGGCGCGACGACCTCGAACGGATCGGAGGCATCGCAGAGCTTGCTACGCTGATCAACAACACGCGTCGCGACGAGCCGAACGTGTTCCTGTTTGACTCCGGCGATATTTTCACCGGGGCACTATCGAGGCTGACGGATGGTGCGCTCATGTTCGAATTCATGACCACGATGGGCTACGACGCGATGGCGGTCGGCAATCACGAGTTCGACTATGGCGAGACCATCTTCGAGTTTCAAATGGACCGTGTGTCCTTTCCGGTGCTCGCCGCAAACATCTTTTACAAGGACAGTGACATTCACTTCGCGCAGCGCCACACGATCATCGAGCGGGACGGTGTGCGGATCGGGGTCATCGGCATTCTCGGCCAGGACGCAGCCAGCACCGCGGTGGCCCGGGAACACATCGACGAACTGGATGTAACCGACCCGGTTGCCGCAGTGCAGACGTCCGTCGAATTCCTCAGGGACGAGGTCGATCTGATCGTGCTATTGACGCACCAGGGGCATACGGCACCCATGCAGACGGATGCCGAGGTGGATCCGCGACTTGCGAGAGATATCGACAAGGACATCGCGCTCGCGGATGCGGTCGAGGGGGTCGACGTGCTGTTTGGCGGTCATGCAGATGCCGGCACCTGGGAACCCGTGGTAAGCCCGAAGAACGGCACTCTCA
>JAHHOT010000161.1 GCA_018677555.1 Gammaproteobacteria bacterium
GACCTACTCCAACGGGGCCAAGAAATCGGTGCTCGGTGTGCGTCCTGATACTCTTGACCAACATGGCGCCGTGAGCGAGGCGACGGTCAGCGAGATGGCACATGGAATCCTCGGGCTCAGTGGCGCCGACTACGCGGTGGCCGTCAGCGGCATCGCGGGGCCAAGCGGCGGCACGGACGATAAACCGGTCGGCACCGTGTGGCTTGCGTGGGCCTGGCGCGATGGCGAGACGAACTCGCTGGAAGCGTGCCGCTACAATTTCAGGGGCAGCCGCGACGAAGTGCGCAGTCAGTCGGTGGTGATTGCCCTGCAAGGGCTGCGCGAGAGGTTACGGGCGCATGGCTGAACGACGACTGTTTTTCGGATTGTGGCCGGACGATCGGCAGCGCAATATGCTGCGCGACCAGATCCAGCCGGCGATCAGCGGCGTGGAGGGCAACGCCGTCAACCGGCGCAACTGGCACGTCACGCTGGTCTTCATCGGCGAATTTCCCGAGGAAAAAATGCCGGAATTGATGGTTCGTTCGATGCACGTGGACGTGACGCCGTTTCGCCTGCGCATGGACCGGGTGAGCTACTGGGCGCGACCGAAAATCGCCTGCCTGCAGGCGCTGACCGTGCCGGACGAGCTGCGGCAGCTCAAGGCGGATCTCGAGGAGGTTGTCTCGCATTTCGGCATCGCCGCGGAGAAAGCCGACTACAAGCCGCATATCACGGCAGTCCGCAATGCCCGGCCGTTCGAGCCGGCGCGGCTCGCGCGCACCGTCGAGCTCCGCTGGGACAGTTTCGAGCTTATCGAGTCGATACCCGGTTCAGGCGGCCCGACGTACCGCCCGGTGAAACAAGAGCTTCTGTGAGATTCTTCAGACACTGCCCGCATTTGCGCCCGGCCCGCGCCTGTCGGCCACGGCGATCTGTGAAATAATTGCCCATTACCTTCAGACACTCAGGGCACGAATAAGCAATGGATGAGAACCGCAAAAAGGCGCTGGCTGCGGCGCTTGGGCAAATCGAGAAACAGTTTGGTAAAGGCTCCGTCATGCGCCTTGGCGACGGCGGTCCCCGGAAAGACATCGAGGCGATCTCCACCGGTTCGATCGGCCTGGATGTGGCGCTCGGCATCGGCGGCCTGCCGAAGGGCCGGGTGGTCGAGATCTACGGTCCCGAGTCGTCAGGCAAGACCACGCTGACACTACAGGTGGTCGCCGAGTGCCAGAAAGTGGGCGGCACGGCAGCGTTCGTCGACGCCGAGCACGCGCTCGATCCGGCCTACGCGGAAAAGCTCGGTGTCAACGTCGACGAACTGCTGGTGTCGCAACCGGACACCGGCGAGCAGGCACTGGAAATCACCGACATGCTGGTGCGCTCTGGCGCCGTCGACGTGATCGTCATCGACTCGGTTGCGGCGCTCACGCCGAAGGCGGAAATCGAAGGCGAAATGGGCGACTCGCACATGGGCCTGCAAGCACGCCTGATGTCACAGGCGCTGCGCAAGCTGACCGGCAACATCAAGCGTTCCAATGCGATGGTGATCTTCATCAACCAGATTCGCATGAAGATCGGCGTCATGTTTGGCAGCCCGGAGACGACGACCGGCGGCAACGCGCTCAAGTTCTATTCGTCGGTGCGCCTCGACATCCGCCGTATCGGCGCCATCAAGAAAGGCGACGAAGTTATCGGCAACCAGACGCGCGTCAAGGTGGTCAAGAACAAGGTATCGCCGCCGTTCAAGATGGCCGAGTTCGAGATTCTGTACGGCGAAGGCATATCGAGGCACGGCGAGATCATCGAGCTGGGCGTCGAGCACGGCCTGATCGACAAGGCGGGCTCCTGGTACAGCTATGGCGAAGACCGTATTGGCCAGGGCAAGGAGAACGTGCGTGAGTTCCTGCGCAACAACCCGGAAATCGCCAGCGACCTCGAGACGCAGATTCGTGCCAGGCTGCTGCCGGAAACCGCCGAGCAGAGTGCCGACAAGGCCGATGATGAGGAAGCCGTTGCTGCCAAAGCATCCTGATAACGCGGTGGCCGCCCCGTGAGCGGGGCGGCTGACCCGCCACGGTCGATCCATGAGCTGAACAGCGATCTCTTCGCGCCGGAAGAAGACGACCGCTTCGCCAACCCGAAGGAAGCGCGCAAGAAGGCCATGGACTTCCTGGCGCGGCGCGAATACGGCCGCCGCGAACTGATCAAGCGGCTGGCAGGCGCCGGATTCGACGCCGAGATTGCGGAGGCGGCGGTCGACCAACTCGCCGCCGAAGGGTTGCAGGACGATCGCCGCTTTGTCGAGAATTTCCTGCAGTCGCGCGTCAGCCAGGGCAAAGGCCCGGCGCGAATCCAGGCCGATCTCGGCCAGCGCGGGCTGCCCGGCGGGCTGGTGGACGAAGTCCTGCAGGACAGCGAGACGGACTGGTTCGCACTCGCACGCGAGGTGCGCCGGAAGAAGTTCGGCGCCGGCTTGCCGACGGACTTCAAGGAGAAGGCTCGGCAAATGCGCTTTCTGCAATATCGCGGATTCGAGTCCGCCCAGGTCCAGGCCGCGGTTGGATCGGCGGGAGAGGACTGACCCGTTCTGAAATCACCGCCACGTCCGGGTGGCGGTGGACTGCGGCCCCGGTTGCTTTACACTACCCTCGTTTGAGATCTGCGGGATCGCCCCCACCTGTTTCCGATGAAGTCGATGACGAGCAATGAGTTGCGCCAGTCGTTCCTGGAGTTTTTCCGCGAGCGTGGCCATGAAGTTATCCCGAGCTCACCGCTCGTGCCGGGCAACGATCCCACCTTGCTGTTCACAAACGCCGGCATGGTGCAGTTTAAGGATGTCTTTCTCGGTGACGACAAACGCGACTACGATCGGGCAGTGACGTCACAGCGCTGCGTGCGCGCCGGCGGCAAGCACAACGATCTCGAGAACGTCGGCTATACGTCGCGGCACCATACGTTCTTCGAGATGCTCGGCAACTTCAGTTTCGGCGACTACTTCAAGGAAGAGGCCGTGCAGTTTGCCTGGGACTATCTCACCGGCGTGCTGGGCCTGCCGGAGGAAAAGCTCTGGGTCACGGTGTACGAGGACGACGACCAGGCCGCCGATATCTGGCTGAAGAAAATGAAGATCGACCCAAAACGCTTTACGCGCATGGGTGCGAGTGACAACTTCTGGGCGATGGGCGACACCGGGCCCTGCGGCCCCTGCAGCGAAATCTTCTACGATCACGGCCCCGGTGTGGAAGGCGGCCCACCGGGATCGCCCGACGAAGACGGCGACCGCTACGTGGAAGTCTGGAACCTGGTTTTCATGCAGTTCGACCGCGCCGCCAATGGCGAGATGACGCCGTTGCCGAAGCCGTCGGTCGATACCGGCATGGGTCTCGAACGAATCGCTGCCGTGATGCAAGGCGTACACAGCAATTACGAGATAGACCTGTTCGCCAAGCTGATCGAGGCCACGGCGAAGATTCTGGGCGTAAAGAACGACGGCTCCAGTTCCCTCAATGTCATCGCCGATCACATCCGCGCCTGCGCATTCCTGATTACGGATGGCGTGCTGCCCGGCAACGAGGGGCGCGGCTACGTGCTGCGTCGAATCATTCGCCGTGCCATCCGCCACGGCAAGAAACTGGGCGTCGACGATACGTTTTTCCACAAGCTCGTCGGTCCGCTCTGCGACGAGATGGGCGAGGCCTATCCCGAGCTGGTGGCGGCACGCGCACACGTGGAAAAGGTGCTGGCCGAGGAAGAGCGCGGTTTCGCCAGGACGCTGGATCGTGGCATGGAAATGCTCGAGTCGGCTATCGCTTCGCTGAAAGGGTCGGAGATCGCCGGCAACGTCGTCTTCAAGCTTTACGACACCTACGGTTTTCCGGTCGACCTGACGGCTGACATTGCGCGCGAACGCGGACTGACGATCGATGAGCCCGGATTCGAAGAGCACATGGAAGAGCAGCGCAACCGGGCGCGGAGAGCCAGCAAATTCGACGCCGCAGAACAGGCAAGCGTCAGGTGCGAGGTCGAGACCGGCTTCAGCGGTTACGAACGCATCGAGGAAACATCGACAATCGCCGCGATATACAAGGCCGGAGAAAAAGTCGACGAGCTGAGCGACGGGGAGCATGGTGCCGTCGTTCTTGCATCGACACCGTTCTATGCAGAGAGCGGCGGGCAAATCGGCGACAGCGGCGTCATCGAATCGGCCGAAGGGTCGTTTCTTGTGGGTGACACGCAAAAGTCCGGCAAGGCCAATGTGCATTTCGGTTCAATGCAGCTCGGCAAGTTGAAAGTCGGCGGCGCCGTCTCTGCAAAAGTCGATGCCGGGCGCCGGGCCGCGATCGTACTGAATCACTCGGCCACGCATTTGATGCACGCGGCGCTGCGACAGGTGCTCGGCGATCATGTGCAACAGAAAGGCTCGCTGGTTGCACCCGATCGCCTGCGTTTTGACTTTTCGCACTACGAAGCGGTTTCGCCGTCACAACTTGCCGAGATCGAAGCGATGGTCAACGAGCAGGTGCGACGCAACGTGCCTGCCGAGACGCGTCTGATGAAATACGAGGATGCGCTGGAGTCCGGCGCGATCGCCCTTTTCGGTGAGAAGTACGACGACGAGGTTCGCGTGCTCAGCTTCGGCGACTTTTCCGTCGAGCTTTGCGGCGGCACGCATGTCAGTCGCGTCGGCGATATCGGCGTGTTCAAGATCATCTCCGAGAGCAGCGTCGCGTCCGGCGTGCGCCGCATCGAGGCCGTGACCGGCAAGGGCGCACTCGACTGGATCGACGCCAATCAGCGCAACCTGGAGGCCGTGGCCGGGCTGCTCAAGGCGCCGCGCGACAAGGCCGCGGACAAGGTCGAACAACTCCTGCGCCGCAACCGCGAACTGGAGAAGGAACTGGCGGCGGCGAAGCAGCAGCTGGTGACCGGCGGCGGGGCCGCCAGCGGTGAGGCCGTCGACGTCGACGGTATCAAGGTGCTGGCCACGCGAATTGACGGCGCCGATACGAAGACGCTCAGGGATGCCGTGGATCGCTTCAAGGACAAGCTGAAAAGCGCCGTGGTCGTGGTCGGATCGGTCGACGATGGCAAGGTCCGCCTGGCCGCCGGGGTCACGAAAAATAATACAGACCGGATAAAAGCGGGTGACGTCATCCGCCCCGTAGCGGAGCAGGTAGGCGGCAAAGGTGGCGGCCGGCCGGACTTCGCACAGGCCGGCGGCAGCAACCCGGAAGCGCTCGATGACGCGCTGGCATCGGTATCCGGCTGGGTTTCCGAGCACCTTCGCTGAGCCTTTGCAGGGCTATTTTCGGCCCATTTTCGACCCGATTGAGATTGCCCGCGCATCTGCGAGGAAAATCGTCTATTATTACAACGGTTTAAGACCGATATCGGGCGTAAAATAATAAGGCAGGAGTAGGAAGTCATGCTGATCCTTACGCGACGTGCCGGTGAGACCGTCATGATCGGGAGCGATGTAACGATCACGGTCCTCGGAGTCAAAGGGAACCAGGTCCGCATTGGAATCAACGCCCCGAAGGACGTAGCCGTCCATCGGGAGGAGATATACGAGCGAATCCAGAACGAAAAAGGCGCCAAAGAAGCCGACGCACAGGCCGGGGGTTGAGCGGCGCCGATCCCGCTTTACGTTAGTTCACCCACTCAGTAAGATGCTTGTCCGCCGGGGCAGGCGAATGCGTGCGCGACGCAAATACATCGGCGGCACTCCACCGCGACTATTTGTTTTGTAGGAGCGTCGCCCCCGGCGCGACAGTTTGGATTTGTAGGAGCGTCGCCCCCGGCGCGACAATTGAATAGGGAGAGATGGCTGAGTG
>JAHHOT010000255.1 GCA_018677555.1 Gammaproteobacteria bacterium
CATCAAGACTGCGGCTGAGACCGCCGACCGCCCCGCTGCACGTGAGGTGCCGCGTCCCAGCATTTCTCCCAAAGTCGATCAGGCGGAGACGCCGGCCCGGCCGCAATCTGCCGAGGCGGCCGAGGAATCATTGCCTGCGCCCGTGCTGTCCGTACTGAGTGCGACCGTCGTGGTAAAGGGCGACATTTCCGCCGACGACGAGATCATCATCCATGGCACGGTCGAGGGGACGATCGCACATGACATGAAAAAGGTTGTCGTCGGCAAGGAAGGACGGGTTCGCGCACTGATACACGCCAGTATCGTGTCCGTGCAGGGGCACGTCGACGGCGACATTCACGCCAGCGAGCTGGTCGAACTGCTGGCCGGAGCGCGTGTCGAAGGTGACATCTACACTCCGGCTTTCCGGGTCGAGAAGGGCGCGAGGTACAACGGCACCGTCAACATGCCACCCGCCTGAACGATCACCTGTGCGCGAAAGAACGGATTGAGCTGCCAAGCCGCGTAAGGCTGCTGCGGATTGTTTTCGTACCGCTCCTTCAGTTCGCCCAGCGCATCGGCGAAAAAGACTAGTCCATGCCGGGGATGTTGCCGGCGTCAGCCGGCCCTGGCCCGCTGCCTGCGCTTCTGCATGCGCTCGAGGCAGTCCTCGCACCATTCGACGTTCGCACGCACCTTGCGCAAACCGAGGTCAAGCGTCAGCTGCGGGTAGAATTCGCTATCGGGCAACCCATCCGGGTAACGCGGGTCGTTCGCACGCCACTCTGCCTCGCTGCTCTCGAGTAGATCCAGCCAGCGCCGCATGTAGGCCAGGAGTTCTTCCATGAACGTAATCGCCTTGTCGTGGTCCTTCAGGTGGCCGAGAAAATAAACCTGCGCCAGGTAGCCGATGCGCTCGGTGCCGACAACCGGCCCGTCGCTCAGCCAGGCATTCAGCTCGCGGCTGCCCTTGGCCGCACGCCGATATATACGTTTGCGCGGACCGATATCCGATGCACCCACCTTGCTCGATATCAGCCCTTCCGCCTCCATCTTCTGCAGCAGCGGGTAAATTTGCGAGAGCTCCGCGCGCCAGAAATTCCTGAGCGATTTCTCGAATTCCTTTTTGATGTCGTAGCCGCTGTGCGGTTGTTGCAGCATGCCCAGCAGGATGTGCCTCAGACTCATGTGAGTTCACCGAACCTGCGCCGGTAGTACCGGGTCCACAAAACGATCGCTGGAATACCGATCGCCGCCGGTGCGATCCAGGGAATCACGGCAACGGGACCGGTCAGACCGATATCGAACAGTCGCGTCGCACCGAACACTGCGAACGCCGTATGAAAGGCGATACCGCCGCCCAGCATTGCGCCCAGGTGCTCGTACATCCACTCGCGCCTGGATGGCGCGGTGCCGCGCATGTAGCGCAAATTGCCGAACCCGGTGCCGAACCCGATGGGGCTCAATGCGAACAACAGGATCTTGTTCGGCGCGGACAACGCAACCGCGTAAACGATTATCGCGGCGCTAGCCAGGATTGCACCGTAGGCCAGCGCCACGTTGAGCGGTGTTTTGAGGTTCTGCGGCTCCTGTTTGTGTTGCAACACACCGACGCCATGGCGCACTGTGACAAAGGTTACGAACGTGAGGTATGCGAGGAAGACGATAAAGCCGTAGAGCAGCGGTTCGTCGGCAGGCCCGACGCCGTTCGCAGCGAGACGGCCGAAGCGCACGATCAGTGCGATTGCCGCCGCCGCAAGCACCACGTAAGCCGACCAGACAAACAGCTTGCCGAAGCGGACGTGATTAACGGCACCCTTGCGGGCGAACACCGGAATCCAGAACGCTGCCAGGCCTACTGCGCCAAACAGGACGTGGACAAAACGCGCGCCTTCACCAAGCAGATCCATGCGGCACCTCCGCCGTGCACTTACTATATAAATAGTTATATAGCTGATGATAATCACTATGTCAATACTTATATAGCACAAGGCGTCTCGACGGCCGCTTGCCGGGCTGCAGGCACTATGGCTCAATGGCGCCGAGATGAATGCCTCGACGAGAACGATCTGCATCCCGTGCCTCTGCGCCCTGCTGCTGGCCACAGCGGACGTGGGGCTTGCTGAAGGTTGGGCCCACTATGGCGGCGGCCAACACGGCATGCAGTATGCGGCGCTGGAGCAGATCGATACGCGGAACGTCGGCACGCTGGTCGAGGCATGGCGTTATCGCAGCGGCGAAATGAGTGACGGCTATCGCCGCGGCTTCTCGTTCCAGGCAACGCCGATTCTGGCCGAAGGCCGGCTGTATTTTCCGACGGGAAGCGCGATTGTGATCGCCCTCGACCCCGCCACCGGCAGGGAGGTGTGGCGTTTCGATGCGCAACTGGATCGCAGCAAGAATCATTCCGAAACCGCCAACCGGGGCGTCAGCTCGTGGATCGATCCGCTAGCCGAAAGCGGCGCACCCTGCCGGCACAGGCTGTTCGTTGGCACGCTGGATGCCCGCCTTATTGCGCTGGATGGCACAACCGGGCAGCCGTGCGCCGCGTTCGCAGACAACGGCCAGCTGCGCCTGGACGAAGCAGTCGGTGCCGAGGAGGACGACTGGATTAATTACCTGGTCACGTCGCCACCGGCGATCGTGAACGGAGTGGTCGTCGTCGGTTCCGCGATCGGCGACAACCGCGCAGCGGAGTCCGAACTCGGTATCGTGCGCGGCATCGATGCACGCAGCGGAGACGAACGATGGCGCTGGGATCCCGTACCGCGTTCGGCGGCGGATCCCGCGTACGCCGGCTGGAACAGCGAGGAAGCAGCCGTCACCGGCTCCGCCAATGCCTGGGCGCCGCTGGCCGCCGATGTCGAGCGCGGCATCGTGTACATACCCACGGGCTCCGCCAGCCCCGACTTTTACGGCGGCGAACGCGAGGGCGACAACCTCTACGCCAATTCACTCGTCGCTATCGATGCCAGTAGCGGCGAACGCATCTGGCACCAGCAGCTGGTACATCACGATGTCTGGGATTACGATCTGGCGTCACAACCGACGCTGGTCGAGCTCACGGTCGACGGCGAGGCCGTGCCGGCGGTAATCCAGGGCACCAAGACCGGCATGTTGTTCACTTTCAATCGCGTGACCGGCGAACCGGTCTTCGCCATCGAGGAACGTCCCGTGCCGCAGGGCGGCGTAGCCGGCGAGCATCTTTCGCCGACACAACCCTTCCCCGTGGCACCGCCCCCGCTCGCCAGGCATGCGCCGGTGACCGGGGACGAGGCCTTCGGCATGCTGTGGTTCGACAAGCGGTCATGTCGCAAGCGGATTTCTGCGCTTCGTTCGGACGGCATATTCACGCCACCCGACGTCGGCGGAACGCTTCTGCGCCCCGGCTACGCCGGGGGCATCAACTGGGGCGGCGTGGCCTTCGATCCGCGCCAGGAGATTGCGGTTGCTTTCGTCATGGACCTGGCCATGGAAGTCGCGCTGCTGCCGCGCGACGAGCTACGTTCCGTCTTCGAGTCCGGCGACTACGAGGACTTCGAGTTTGCGCGGCAAACCGGCACGCCGTTCGGCATGCGCAGGAACACGTTCCTGTCACCGATCGGCATGCCCTGCCTGCAACCGCCCTGGGGCACGCTGGCCGCGGTCGACATGCAGCGGGGGGAAATTCGCTGGCAGGTGCCGCTCGGCACAATTCAGGATGTCGCACCCGCGGTGGTGCCCAACTTCGAATACGGCGTGCCCGGCGCGGGCGGTCCGATTATCACGGCGGGCGGCCTGATCTTCATTGCCGCGGCCATGGACGACTATCTGCGAGCGTTTCGCCTAGCGGACGGCACAAAGCTGTGGGAACAACGCCTGCCAGCCGGCGGGCAGGCCACACCCATGAGCTATTACCTCGATGCGACGCGCAGGCAGTATGTCGTCATCGCCGCCGGTGGCCACAGCGGCATGGGCACCACCCGGGGCGACTACGTTATTGCCTACGCGCTGCCGGACGACTAGCGCTCGTCACCAGCGGTAGGTCAGCTCCGCGACGACGTTGATACCGACGGCATCCAGCCCGGAACCATGGACCCGGTAACGTTTGTCCAGCAGGTTCTCGATCTGCAGGCCGATAGCGAGCCGCTCGCTGGCAGACCAGTCGACGCCGGCATTCAGAGTTCCCCAGCCCGCGGTGCCCGTCGGATTGATGCGAACGTCCCGGATATCCCTGGCACTCAGGCGATCCTGACGAGCGGCGTACACGAGGGACCCGTGGTATGAAATCCGACCGTCGTCGACGCGCAGCGTTGCACGTCCATTGAGCGGCGGAATTCGATCCGCCGGACCGTCCGTCTGCTCGCCCCGGGTGTAGTTCAACATCGCATCGAGGCTCGTGTTCGCTGCGATTTGCCACGTGAAGCCCATCTCCGCGCCGCGAATGTCGGCGCTTGCCTGATTCCTGCTTTGCACAACGTCGCGGCCGTCCGGCGTCACCTCCCCCGTCAGCGCCGACGTGATGCGGTCGTTGTAATGCAGCTGGTACAGCACCAACTCGAAACGCGCCCGCTCCGATTGAAAACGCACGCCGGCGTCGTAGTGAGTGACGCGCTCGGATTTCAGCTCCGGATTGGGTACGTTGAAGCGGTTTCCCGGGCGTTCGCCGAGAGTGCCGACGTCGAATACATTCGGCGCACGAAAACCATAGCCGACGTTGGCAACCAGCTGCAGCGACGGAGTGACGTCGAATGACCATCCCAGGTCACCGCTCAGGTCACGCTCATCGATCGATGCGCCAGCCGATACGCCTGTCTCGGGCAACCGTACGCTGACATCGCTCAGGCGTAATCCGGCAGCGATCGCATTGCGCTGCCCCAATGGCATGCGGAAATTCGCGAACAGCGCCCCCTGCCGCACACCGGATCCATCCGGAAATCGCGGCGTCGTCGTGGCGCTTGCGCCGCTCGCTATGTCCGTGACGAAGCGCTGACTGTCCACCGTGTCGTCGTAATACTCCACGCCGGCAATCCAGGATCCTGCTCCGATGTCCCGGTCTGCGGTCACGGTTACGCCGAATAAATCACTTGAATTGAACTCCCGGCGCCGCTGACTGGATCCGAGATTTCGCGTGACGCGATCGTCGACGATTCGCTGCCAGCCGAGATCGACGCGCCAGTTCGCGGCAAGGTAGCCGTCCGCATGCATGTAACGCAGATGCGCGAAATGCCGTTCGTTGGGGGCAAAACGAAATTCCGCAGACGCCGGCTCGGTCTCACCGAAGCCCGCGGTCAGTTCGTCGACGCGCGGCGTCGCGGGCTGACGGGCAAACTGGTAATCGATGAGCCATGAGCGCGAGTCGTCCGGTGTCAACGACAACGCGGCCCGCACACTGCTCGACGAATAGCCACTCGGGCCGAGGCGCCGCCCGCTGCCGGTGCGCCGATTGCCGGTTTCGAGGTGCGACGCGCTCAGCAGCGCAGCCACCGCGCGGCTGCCTGATTCAACGGTTACGCCGATCTGCTTGCCAAGCTCTCCCGTGTCAAACGCGGAATGCGCCTCGCCCCGCCAGTCCATGTCTTCGCCGTCGAACTGCGGAATGCGTGACAATACCTGTACGACGCCGCCGACGGCATCGCTGCCATACAGGGACGTCGGCGCACCGCGCACCACCTCGATGCGCGTGACGTTGCGCGGCGCAACGAGCGCCAGGTACTGGGTCGGCGCGTTACGAAATATGGCGTTATTCAGCCGCATGCCGTCGACGAGATGCAGCAACTCGGAACCCTTGAGCCCGCGCAAAATCGCGGCGCCCTGCCCCGGCGTGGTTTGCTGCAAAAAGACGCCGGTCTGCGACGCCAGCGCGTCGGTCGTGAGTTTCTGCCCGGTGATGGCAGCGGCAGGGATCAGCGACACCGCGGCCGAGATCTCGGACTTGTCCTGCGCTCGCCGGGTTGCCGTCACCTGGATCTCTTCGATCGCAGCACCCGATTGCGCAGGCAGCTGCGACCGGGCCGTGGCGGGCAGCAGCGCGAGCAATAGCAGGCTATACGTCGAAGACGCGACTCGATTCACGGATTGATAACAAAACGCCAGCGGGCCGGCTATTCTCGTTTCAGGCGTAAAGAATTACAACGACATTCGGTGGCGTATGGCAGTGCCATGGCCGGTAATGCCGATGACCGGGGCAAGTTCCGCATGCAAACTGGCGTGACTCTCCTGCGCCACGCAAGCAATCCGCCGGGCGGGACAACGGACGCCTTTAGCCGCGGTGACCACGCGCGGCCAATTTTTGCCATAATCGGGGCCACGCAGCCTTGTGGCCGCTGCCCGGCACGGTAAGTCTTTATCCGCATCACTGACTTGTGCGTTAAGCAGTGGCCACCCGTTGAACGCCCGTGACCAGCATGGCGGCGGCGATGCCTGAAATATCGGTCGCCGACGCCCGGTCGTATAGGACGACCCGCCGCTGCCGCGGTATCCGCACGGCAGCAACAACAACAATGCCCAGGGGAAATCGATGAAAGCATCCGACCTGCTCGTGAAATGCCTTGAGGAAGAAGGTATCGAGTACATTTTTGGCGTACCCGGCGAGGAGAACGCCGATTTCGTCATTTCGCTCGAGGAATCCGACCAGATCAAGTTCGTGCTCACGCGCCACGAGCAGGGCGCGGCTTTCATGGCAGAAATTTACGGACGCCTGACCGGCAACCCTGCCGGCTGCCTCGGCACCCTCGGTCCCGGGGCGACCAACCTGATCACAGGCGTCGCCGATTCGAATATGGACCGGGCCCCGATGCTGGTCCTGACGGGGCAGGGGTCCACCGATCGCCTGCACAAGGAATCGCATCAGATCATGGATGTCGTCAGCATGTTCAAGCCGGTGACCAAATGGGCGGCGACCATTCTGAATCCGGATACGATTCCGGAAATCGTGCGCAAGGCAGTGCGGCTCGCGCGCACCGAAAAGCCCGGTGCGGTGCACATCGAGCTACCTGAAGACGTGGCGGCGATGGAGACCACCGCCCGCCCCATGGTCCCGCGCCGCTTCCGGCGTTCGGTTCCCGACCAGAAAATCGTCGATCAGGCATTCGACATGATCAAGGCCGCGCAGCGGCCGGTGATTCTCGCCGGCAACGGTTGTATTCGGCGCCGCGCAAGCAAGCAACTCAGATTATTTTGCGAAAAAACCGGCATTGGCGTGGTCAGCACGTTCATGGCGAAAGGCTCGGTCGACATGGATGCCGACTATTGCCTGTACACAATCGGCCTGGGCAGCAAGGACCGCATCTCGCAGGTCGTCGACGACGCTGATCTCGTGATCACGCTCGGCTTCGACATGGTCGAGTATCACCCGGAGCTGTGGAACCCCGACGGCAACAAGAGGATCCTGCACGCGGACTTCCTTGCCGCGGAAATTGACGACAACTATCACCCGGAAACGGAATTGATCGGCGACCTGGCGCACACGCTGTGGATGCTGAACGAGAAAGTCGATGCGTCCGCGCCACTGAAATTCGATCTCGAGAAACAGCGCAGGTGTCGCGCGCAGATGGCGGACGACTTCGCCGAATACAAGGACGATACCCAGAAGGGTTGTATTCGCCCGCAAAAAGCGATCTGGGACGCACGCCAGGTAATGGGCGCGAACGACATCCTGCTGTCGGACGTCGGCGCGCACAAGATGTGGATTGCGCGGCACTACCAGTGTCACGAGCCGAATACCTGCCTGATTCCGAATGGTTTCTGTTCCATGGGTTTCGCCTTACCGGGCCCGATCGCCGCCGATATCGTGTTCCCGGAGCGGCGTATCCTCGCTATCGCCGGCGATGCGGGATTCATGATGAATGTACAGGAAATGGAAACGGCGGCCCGCATCGGCAGCAACATCGTTGTAATGGTTTGGGAAGACAATGAGTACGGCCTGATTGCATGGAAACAGGTCGGCCATTTCGGACGTCATACCGATCTGTCTTTCGGCAACCCCGACTGGAAGAAACTCGCCGATGCGTTCGGCTGGAACGGGCACTTCGTCACCGACAGCGCAGACCTGGAAAGCGTGCTCGACGCTGCGTTCCGCGAAGCAGGACCCAGCCTGGTCGTGATCCCGATTGACTACCGTGAAAACGAGCTGCTGACAAAGAAGCTCGGAGAAATATCGTGCACGATCTGATGCTGGCTGGCGACCTCGCGCCAGCCGGATCGCTCGACGTGGTGTCGCCGTTCGACGGCCGGCACCTCGACAGTGTTGCAACCGCCGGCCCGCAGCACGTTGAACGCGCGTTGGCCGTAGCCCACGACGCATTCCGCAATCGTGATCGCTGGCTGCCCGTTCCGCGCCGCGTGGCAATTCTGCAGCGCGCCGCCGAGCTGATGTCCGCCGACGAGAAAAATCTTGCGCTGCTGGCAGCGAGTGAGGGGGGCAAACCGCTGGCCGACTCGCTCGTTGAGGTCAAACGCGCGATCGACGGCGTTCATCTCTGCATCGAAAGCTTGCGCGGACATGCAGGCAACGTGATTCCCGTAGGGACGACGGCCGCGTCCAGCGGCAGAATTGCCTACACACAGAAAGAACCCATCGGCGTCGTCGTCGCGGTCAGCGCGTTCAATCATCCATTGAATCTGATCGTCCACCAGGTCGCGCCGGCCGTCGCGAGCGGCTGCCCGGTGATCGTAAAGCCGGCCGACGACACGCCGCTGTCATGCCTGCGCTTCGTCGCCATCCTGCGCGAAGCCGGCCTTGCGGCGGAATGGTGTCAGGCGCTGGTCGCCGATAAGCTGGAGACCGCGGAAAAACTCGTCACGGACAGGCGCGTGGCCTTCTTCAGCTTCATCGGAAGCGCTCGTGTCGGCTGGATGTTGCGTTCGAAGCTGGCGCCCGGTACACGCTGCGCACTGGAGCACGGCGGTGCGGCCCCCGCCATTCTTGCCGAGCCATTCGATGAAAAAGCTGCACTGGCGTCCGTTTTGAAAGGCGGTTTTTACCATGCGGGCCAGGTGTGCGTATCAGTGCAACGCGTATTCGTGCCCAGCGCTTCCGCTCAGGAGTTTGCGGAAAAGCTGGCGGCGATGGCGCACGATCTCACGGTCGGCCCGCCGGAGGAAGCCGGGACCGACGTCGGGCCGCTGATACGGCCGCGCGAATGCGACCGGGTCGACTCCTGGGTCAGGGAGGCGATTGCGGACGGGGCGACACTCGTTGGCGGCGGCGAGAAACTGTCCGACTCCTGCTATTCCCCGACCGTGTTGCTGAATCCGGCAGAGTCCGCCAGGGTCAGTCAGCAGGAAATTTTCGGGCCCGTGGTTTGCGTGTATGGCTACGACAGCATCGACACAGCGATTCAGCAGGCGAACGCTTTACCGCTGGCTTTCCAGTCGGCGGTGTACACGCAGGACATCGACGCGGCGATGAGCATCGCGGGAAAACTCGACGCGTCCGCCGTCATGATCAACGATCACACGGCGTTCAGGGACGACGTCATGCCATTCGCCGGACTGCGTGAATCCGGACTCGGGATCGGTGGCATTCCATACAGCATGGAAGACATGCAAATTGAAAAAATGACGGTCATCAAGTCGGCGGGGCTGCCGTAGTTCCGAACCGGCGTGTCGTCATCGGCGGCGGCATTGCGATCGGGAATCCCGTTTTTCAGAATTACCTCGCCAGGGTTTGCGCTGCGGCGCGACTAGTTATCGTCGGGTCGGATCAATCGTGCGGGTAAAGGCACGTTGCATATGCCGATGCGCCCGGCCGGATCCACGAACCACTCCTCCTGGCGATTGCGCCTTGACTCCACGAGATTCTGAAACGTCGGCGTGTCAGTGCGCAGTAATTCGACAGGTATACGCTGGCTCTCGGGGACGTCGCTCGCCATGCGAATCGCCTGTATCGGCACACGCTCCCCCGCCGTTTCGTAAAATCCCAGCTGAGCTCCGCCACGCGGCAGCGTGGTGAGCAACTCCATGCCATGAATGACGCGACCGATGAGCGTGACGTTTCTGTCCAGGTGTCGCGGTGCATGCCCGATGACGACGTAGAGCTCGGTGCCATTGCCACTGTCCGCGGCAATGTCCCGTCCAACGCCGAGCATCGCGTAACAATGCGTCAACCAGGCGCGGCTGCCGTCATTGCCCGCCGGAAATCCGCTGACGAATCCCACCTGCTCTGCATAGGCGTCCCGGCTCTCGAGCGTCACGAAGTCGAGACCCTGAGCATCGCGATAAAACTCGGCTGTGAGCGTATCGCCGAGCTCGTGAATCCGCCGCTGGGGCGTGCCGGCCTGCGGATCGCCCCATTGCACGACGTAGTTTTCCTGCACGCGATTGATGCTTAGCCCGTCGAAGTAGCGGTTCGCCACCAGTGTCAGCACGTTTTCAACGGTATTCGGCGCAAATTCAGGCGCAAGTTCGAACACAACCGTTCCGGATTCCAGCAGCATGTACAGCGTTTGTTCGGGGTTGGGTTCGCGCCAGTCCGCCGGGCCGGCCGCATCGATAATGCCGGCCATGGTTTTCGGTTTTTCATCCGAACTGCCGTCGCTGCAGCCGAGCAGCAGGAGTAACGAAATAAATGTCGCGAAGCGATTCACGCGCTGCCTCCGACGCAGGCTAGTCCAAAAATGACAACATGAGGGTGACGAAAAGTACAACCGGAATAAAGAAACGAATCATGAAATTCCACAGAGTGAACCACAAGCCGTCCGGAATCCCGCTCTCCTCCAGCTTGATGGTCCGCGGCACGAACCAGCCGAAGAAAATAGCGGACAGTATCGCGCCGACCAGCAGCAGTATGTTCGCCGCCAGGTGGTCAAGTGCCGCGTACATATTCATGCCACGAAATTCGGGGATGAAATCCAGCGGGTAGAACCCGGACATGTTGCCGAGGGACATTATGGTGGCGAATCCGACGAGCCACCCGGCGCCAGCCGTGATCAACGCCCCTTTGCGTCGCTCTATATGCCATTTTTCGTCGACCCAGGAAACGACCGCCTCGGCGCAGCCTATGCACGACGACAGCGCGGCGGCGATCAGCAGCACGAAGAACACGGCGCCGAAAAACTGCCCGCCGGCCATCTGCCCGAACGCCAGCGGCAGGGTCTGGAAGATCAGCCCTTCCCCGCCTGAGGGCTCGAGCCCGTACTTGAATACCAAAGGGAAGATCGCGAATCCGGCCAACAGCGCGACGCCCGTGTCCGCGACGATGATGATCGCGCTGGACCGCGGTATCGAAAACTCGCTCGGCAGATAGGACCCGAAGGTATAGAGTGCCGCCATGCCGATACCGATCGAGAAGAACGCCTGGCCCAGCGCATACTTGACCATGTCGAAACTCACCTTGCTCCAGTCGGGCTCGAGCAGGAATTTCATTGCGCCGCCGATGTCGCCGGCGAAAATGCCGTAAATCACCATGACCACCAGGGCCACGAACAACGCCGGAATCAACAGCTTCACGGCGCGCTCAATGCCGGCCTGCACGCCGTGGCTGATGACAAACGCGACGATGGCGTACACGACGGTGTTCCAGATCACAAGCCGCACCGGGTTGTTCATCAGCCCGGCGAACATGGCGCTGGATTCCGCGGCAGTGATGCCCTCGAAGGCACCCGCGCCGGCACGGAAAAAATAGTCGAAGGTCCAGCCCGAGAGAACCGTGTAATAGGAAAGTATGATGAACACGCAGAAAATCGCGAGCGTGCCGACCGCACCCCAGCGGGTGCTCGTCTCCGACTCCCGGGCAACGGCGACCAGGCTACCGGTAGGGCTGCCGCGGCCGCGCCGACCGATCGTCAGCTCGGTGATGATCAGCGGCAATCCGATAGCAAACGCGCAGAGTACGTAGATAATCAGAAAGGCGGCGCCACCGTTTTCGCCCGTGACGAACGGAAATCGCCAAATGTTGCCGAGGCCGACGGAAAAGCCGATCGCGGCAAACATGAACCCCCATCGGGACGACCACTCGTTGGTCCCCTGAACACCACCTGCCATACAAGGCTCCTTTTTTTCTTGTTATCCCGGCGCCGGCGAGGCGCCAGTGCCGCAATCATCTCATATACCTGCAGCCCATTGCCGTCTGCGTCATCAGGCGCGCTGGCTGCGCTCCGCATTGAGGCCCATATCATTCGCGGTGCTCTCGAGGATATGCCAGTAGTTCCATGGACGAAATCCGATCAGCAGGCCCATCGCGCGTTTTTGCTTTTCCGGCGTGCTCACATCCAGTTCTGCGAATTCATCGAATTCGAGGCACAGCCGCTCGATTTTTTTCAGGATGATTTTCACCGAGGCATCGGAAAGCTCGCCGGTCTCGAAGCGAAATACCTCGTCGGATTTTTCGAACTGCGACTGCAGGAATGCCTGCTGCACCTGCTTCTGGTACATCTTGCGAATGGGGCCGTTCTGCCGCCAGTCGATCCGCCTGCCGGTCAGGAGTCGGCCGCGGTTGTTCGGATACAGCTCGACGAGCTTGAGTCGACTGAGACGCACCAGCATCGTGGTCTGCTGGCGCTCGTCGAGGCCGAATTCCTGCGCGATCTTTTCCGGCGTCCGGCCGGTGAGGAGCAGGTAAAAATAGGTCAACACCAGCGGGTCGTCAGCCAGTCCCTGTTCCTGCTCCATGCTCAGGCGGGTCAGGTCATCGTCGATGCCCTGCCGCGCCAGCCGCGCAAGGTCGTAGATGCTCATATCGAGAAAACGGCACACGTCCTCCAGCCGCGACACGGAAAAGGTCTGCTCCGAAAAGATGCGCTTGACGCTCGCTTCGCTCAGCTGCAGCGCCTCGGCCACGTCCCGATAGGTCAGGCCCTTGGCGCGCAGGCACTTCTTGAGCGCTTTCAGCAGGTCAGCTGTCTGGCTCACGGCATTCTCCGGTCCTCGTCGCCCGGTATCGTAACACGCGACTATTCTTGCTGGTATCGGTTACCAATGCCTGCCCGTCAAACCGCGATCGTGGTCGCGCATTGTCCAGACAATGACGCGTAATGTCGCCACCAGTCACTGGACCACGCGCCATCGGGATCGTAGCGGTCCTTTGCCTGCAGGAATGCGTCGAATTGCGGGTACGCCAGCTCGACCTGGCGGCGCGTCGCGTAACGATGATACGTGAGGAAGAAACTGCCGTTTCGTCGCAATGCCAGGTCGATCAGGCGCCTGAAGATGCGTCGATTGTCGGCGGCACCCTGCACACTGTGCTCGACATGCAGATTGAAAATGATGCAGGCGAAGTCCTGCCGGGCCCATGCCAGGAAACTCTCGTCGTCCTTCTCGATCAACCGAACCGTGCCGTAGATGACATCGGCACGATCGGCGCGCAGCAACTCGCGCGCATCAACCATGAAGGCCGGCAACGCATCGATCGGCACGTACAACTCCGTAATCATCTCGGTACCGCGACACGCGCCGGGCAACCGTGCATCCAGCTGCGCATGGTAGTCGTCCAGGTAGTTTGTGAATTGATGTTGGTCCGACCAGTAGAGCTGGCCGGAGGTCGCGAGGTAGAACCCGGCGAAGCGGTCGAACGCCTGTGACTTGTCGGTGTGCGCGAGTAACAGCAGCTCCTGCCAGCCGCGTTCCGTCATGTATAGCTGGTTCCCGGGTATCGATGCGTCGGCGTCGAGCGGCCGGTAGCAGGAAAAAACACCCTCTTCTAGGAATCCATCCGCGTCGGGATCGATGCGAAATTGCCAATCGCCGTAGACATAGCCGTCGTCGATACGGCTCGCAAAACTGTCGCGGAGTTCATTGATGGAGCGAAGTTCGACGATGCGTTGCAACTTGCGTCGTGGAACGAGCTGCAACGTCACAGTGACGATGACACCGAACAGGCCGTAGCCGCCGATTGCCAGCTGGAACAACTCGCGATTTCGGCTGCGGCTGCACTCGATCCTGCTGCCACTGGCATCGATTAATTCGAAGGACCGTACGTCTTCTATCAGTGGTTTGTTGGCAAGCACCCGGCCGTGAATATTCGCCGCCAGCGCACCGCCAATACTCAGCCGGTCCGCGCCGGTCTGCTTCTGGCGAATGCCCCACTGCTGCCGCCTGCCGCGTTGCATTTCCAGGTAGCCGGCGGCGAGCTGCGGCCACTGGATCCCGGCTTCAACCTCGATCAGGCCGCTGCTCGCGTCGAAGGCGAGGATACGATTCATGCCGCTGGTGTCGAACAGCATGCCGTCGCTGGCAAATTGCTGCCCGCCCATCGCGTGACCGCCACCACAAACGGCAATGGGCACCGATGCCGCCCGCGCGTCGGCGATTCCGGCGCGCAGGTCCGCCGCGCAACGGACCCGGCGATAGTCGGCCACGCTCGTCGGATTGAGTCGTGAATGTATGTCGTTGACGCGCACCGCGCCGGGCCCGGCTCCCGGCAGGTTTTTCGCTATCGCAATCATGCGGACTCCCTGCTGACCTGCGGACTCAGGCTAGCAGCGGGTGGCAATAATTCAATACCAATTTTTTTCGTACTGTATATCGATACTAAATGGTATTGCCGCCCGCGATCTTCACGCTGGCAACGGCACTGGCGCCTGCCCGGCGCGCGCGAACGCCGCGGCGTCACGGAAACGGGTTCCGGCAGCGCCGATTCTGTGAACAATTGCCGCGCCGCCGCGGCCGCGGCTGAGTATCTTCGAT
>JAHHOT010000207.1 GCA_018677555.1 Gammaproteobacteria bacterium
CCCCGCTAGCGGTCATTGCGTATTGTGATAGCCTGCGCCGCCACGCAGGCTGAAGGCTTGGAGGTATCCGATGAAAAATTTCGTATTGCTCGCGTCGATTGCATGCATCGTTGCCTGCACGCCCGGAGGCGATGACGCAGCGTCGGCGGGCGGGCAAATCGCGCAAAGCGGGCCCGGCGATGCGGGCCAGCTTGCTTACGACGCATTCTGCGCGTCCTGCCACGACACCGGCAAGGACGACGCCCCGGTTCGGGGACGCGCCGAGGACTGGTCGGATCGCTCGCAGTTATGGCAGGCAGTCCTGATGGAGCACGCGAAAAAAGGTTACCTCGACATGCCTGCAAAAGGCGGCACGCCGGAGCTGTCCGACGAGACCGTTGCCATAGCCACCGAATACATTCTGGAGTCGACCTTTATTGATCGCCCGCCGGATTAGGCCGGCATCGACTGCGGTTTTCGAGTGCCGCCTGCGGCCTGGTCGTCAACGGACCGCCGCCCGCCTGATTTCGTTCGGATCGCTATTCGTTCTCTTGTAGGAGCGGCGCCTTCGCCGCGACCATTATGCGTTTTCGATGGTCGCGCCGGGGGCGGCGCTCCTACAGGAAGCACGAACGAAAGTGCGGCGCTGCTGGTCGCGCCGCTCCTACTGGAGTTAGTGGTGCCGCTTCTTCTTTTTCTTGCTGTTGCGTGGCAGCACTCTGTCGTTGAAATCGCCTATTTCGTAGGTTGGATCGTAACGGCATGGGCCCGCTATGCCAGCGGCTTCGATAGCCTGGCAGGTACCTTGCATCGTCGCAGCGTTTGGCTGCCCGGCGCCGGCCAACCAGCCGCGCAGCGATTCCCATCCTGAGACGAGTTCTGCTCCGGTGAATCCACAATGCGTCGGTACGCTTTCGACAACGATGCCAACAGACAGGTTGTCCTCGTCGATGACTCTTTGGTATGAACTCTCGTTCTCGACGATAACCAAACCGTCCTTGTCGGTATGTATCGAGACGATCTTGACATCAGGATTGTTGAGCTTGCCTTTGGGCCTGAAATTACCTTTCAACCGACGTTCCGGTTTGCTGACGGCCTTGACGCGCTCGATATTCTTGTTGATGTAAGGGTCCTTGTACCTGACCTGTTTGTTGCCGACGCCCTGACCGCCGTTCAGTTTCTGCGAGTCATAAATCAGGTCCGACAAGCCGTTGGTGCCGAATACCAGATCGGTGATGACGAAACTCTCCGGCAACGTGGTCGATGCGAGGAATTTATCGAGGCGCGACTGCTGATCCGGCGTGCGCAGTGTGGGCGGAACCAGCGTGCCCATGCAAACGTTCGACGCTACAGCGACGGCAGTCGGATCAATGACACCCGGGAATCCCGGTGCGCCAGGCAATCCCGTCGCACCACCGGGAATCGGCGCAACATCGCTGCAAATCGCGTCGTAGGTCAGGCGCAGGTCGAGTGCGCCATCCCATGTGCGGCTGCCGGCCATCGCGCCACAAAACGCATACGCGCCATCGACGTGAATTCTCGCTCGTTCCAGCGCATCGGCGGTGACGATGCCGCCGAGCGATGCGCCCGTGACGATTACCTGCTTTGGCTTGCCGACGTGCTTGACGAACGCCCCTTTCAGTTCCTCAATATCATCGGCGGTATCGAACACCGCCCATTGGGTCAGGCGGTAACTGGATGCGGCCACTGCATAGCCCTGTGCCAGCTGTATATCAGCCAGGGGACCGAGATCGGGTTCTGGCGAAATCGGGCTGAAGTCGTAGCCGTGATTCCAGATGACCAGGCCACCGTTCCAGGTTTCCGGCAGCGCAATGGTGTAGTAAGCACCACCCTTCGTTTGACCGAAAATCTGTGCCTGCGCAGGCGTGACGAAACACGCGAACGCGGCGGCTAGGAATATAAGTGTGGTTGAGAGGGCTTTTTTCATCGCTCAGCCTCTTTCTGTTTATTTTGATCGGTGGAGAAAGTGTAGCCCATTCCGGGGCAATCGCTCATTTTTGAAACAAAAGATAGTGCTTTGAAAGCCCAATCTCTGCGAAAACGGCGGTATCTTTGCTCTTTTTTTACATAATGTTTACCAGAGGCTCGTTCCCTGCACGATCAGTCTCCCCTGCTCGTCGCGAACGATTGCGTCCGCACCGACGATGCGTTCCGCCTCGGCACGCGCTTCCCAGGATTTCTCGAAGCGTTGCGCGCGTTCATACAACGTGGCGAGGTCGAGCCAGGTCTGCGCATCGTCGGGCCGCAAATCGTTAGCGCGCTCCAACAGGGGGAGCGCCTGGTCGTACGCAACCATCAGGGTCAATAATCTGCCGTAGTGGCTGTGCGGCGCGGGATCGTCCGGCGTCGCGTCGATAGCCTGTTCGAACAATGCCATGGCATCCTGAATCTCGCCGGCATACCAGGCATTCATCGCCTGCTGGTCGAGCAGGTTCGTTGCCGGTTGCAACGCAGCCGGGGTCGCGGCGGGGTCAGCGGGCGACAACTCGGTTTCCTGACTGGCCTGGGTGTCTGTCGGACCGTCGGTCGACGCTGGCACCTGATCGTTGTCGACCTTGGCCGGCCACAGTGCGATTGCCGCCGCAATCGCCAGCAGAAGGAGCATCCACCACCGCCAATGCCGCGTCATTGCATCACGCGACGAGCTTCCCGATCTCGTCCAGCGTTCGTCGGTGGTCCTGGTAGTCCACGGCTACGGGATGCAGGCGACTGCCGGCCTCGAGCGCCAGTGAAGGAAAGCCGGATATCGGCGCCTGGAGTGCAAACGCAATTTGTCGTTGGAGCTCGTCCTCGACGCCGGCGGATCGAATGTCTTCGACAAAGCGCGAACGGTCCAGCCCGATCTCGGCGGCAAGCTCCGCGAGCATTTCGAGATCCGATGGATTGCGGGCTTGCAGGTAATAGGCACGCTGAATCGCATGAATCATCTCTTCTTCCGCACCCTGTTTTGCCGCGGCGATTACCGCCCTGCAGGCGGGGTAGGTCGAACGACGCGGTGCGCACTTGGTCCAGAAATCGTAATTGAATTTCGTCCCGAGCAGGTTCTCGATTCGTCGCCAGGTGCCGGGAATCGCCTCACGCAACGCCGCAGGCATCGGTTCGTCACTGTCGGGGGCAAGCCCGCCAAGTACGTTGACACGTGTTACACCTTTCGGGAGCTTGTCGAAAAGGAGCTGCGATTCGGGCCGATAGCCCCAACACCAGCTGCACATCGGGTCGTGAAAATAGTACAGCGTGTTCATCCTGGCCTGTCCATAGCTTGAAGCCCGATCAGCCTCCGGCTGGCGCCACGGCAACCAGCAAGCCATGCACACTCGTCGATTCCGCCATATCGCATTTCCTGCCGGCATGCAGAAAGTTCAGGTTACGGTCGCCAGGCTCGCGGCTCGGCCAGCGCCCCTTGTACGACAATACGGTCCCCGGCAACACGATGTCGTCGACCTGTGCAACAAGGTCGATCGCGCCGCTCTCGTTCGACACGGTCACCGCCGCACCGTGCGAAATTCCCAGTCGTTCCGCATCCGGCGCACTGATAAAGAGTTCGGCCGGGCCCGCGCGTTTCTCGAGCCGTGGCTCGTTCGCATAAGAGTCGTTCATGCGCCAGTTCGACGCCGGTGACAACAGGCGCAGGAGGCCGTTCGCGGGCTGCTCATCGACCAGCGGCAACGCTACTCGCGGTAATCCCAGCTCTTCAGCCTTGTCGGAAGCAATTTCGATGCGGCCGCCTGGCGTATCGAATTCGAGGTCCTTGTAGAGGTCAAGAGGCTCGTCACCACCGACCGCAAAGTGACCGCGTCGCTGCAGCTCATTAAAGTCGTATCCCACATCGCATTGCTCGAGCAGCCTCGCGATGACCGCCTCATCGGTCTCGTACAGTGAAGGTTCATCGAGCTTCATCGCTGCAGACAGCCGCCGGAATATCTCCTGGTTAGGCAGGGACTCACCGATGGGTTCCAGCACCTTGCTCTGGGCGCCGACGATCAGGTTCATGTAACTGTAGGTAATGTCGTCGAACTCGAGGAAACTGGCAGCGGGCAACACAATATCTGCGTAACGCACGGTATCGGTTTCGAAAAGATCAATAGCGACGGTGAACAGGTCGTCGCGCGAGCAGGCTACGCGCAGTTTCTGCTGGTCGGAACAGGACGCCAGCGGGTTCGTGTTCCAGACCATGAATGCCCTGAATTCGTCCGGGTCGGACAGCCGGTCCGCCAGGTCCAGTGCACCGACGGTCTCTGGCTTGCCCCGGGCGAGTTGTGCGCCGGTGAGTTCGTCGAAATCGACGCCGGCAATTCCCGCACTCTCATTGAGGTAGTAGAAACCCGCGCCGGGTTTGCCGATGTTGCCGGTGAGCGCAGGCAGCAAGCCGGCCGCGCGCATGACGTTTCCACCCATTGGCTGGCGCTGCAGGCCCTGGCCGCACCACAGCAATGCGGGACCGGCCGCGTACAGCCTGGCTGCCTTCTCTATGTCCGCGACGGGAATGCCCGTTTGCGAAGCTGTCCATTCCGGTGTGCAGCGATCGATGTCCGCGGAAATTTCGTCGAAGCCCGAGGTATGTGTATTGATGAACGCATCGTCGAAGGCACCGATGTCCCGCAGCATGTGCAGCAACCCGAAAGCGAGCGCAGCGTCGCTGCCCGGCCGCAATTGCAGGTGCAGGTCCGCGGCAGCGGCGGTTTCGGTGCGAACGGGGTCGATGACGACGACGCTGGCCGGCGAGTCTTTCAGCCAGTGCCGGTGCATGTGCGGAGCGCAATGCGAGGGATTCGCGCCCCACACGACAATGCAATCGGAGTCCTTTGCCGTGCGCGGATCGAAACCCTTGTCCGAGCAACCGAAAAGAAGCTCCCATGCGAGTCCGCCCGCCGCGTTGCAGATCGTTCCGTAATCGACTTGGGACGCACCTGTGTGGTTGACCCAGCGATCGGGGAAAAAGAAGGCAAGCAACGAGAGCGTGCCGGAATACTTCATCGTAAGTATCGACTCGGCGCCATGGCGATCGATGATCGTCGCCAGTTTGTCCGCGATCGTGCCGAGCGCTTCGTCCCAGCTTGTCGCTGCGAATTCAGCGCTGCCTTTTTCACCGACGCGCCGTAGCGGCGTTGTCAGCCGTGCCGTTTCATCCTGGAATACGCCGTTGTAAGCGACACCGCATTTGCTGCAAAGCGAGCCGCGCGAGATGGGATGCTCGGGGTCACCACCGATGCGCGCCCGCTTACCCGCGTCGACCTGCGCAACGATGCCACAACCGTCATAACAGTCTCGCGGACAATTGCTGCGGATGGTTTTCGTCATGACCAATCCTTCATAGATGTGCGGGATTTACGGCGACGCACTTACCTTACCCGCCAGCAGGAACAAGGTACATAGCACGCAACTGCACGACGTTGCATCGATGCAGCTACGCTTGAAACTCCAGTGGAATGTTCAGGGACTCGATCACGTTACGCATCGGTTCCAACTGTCGTTCGTATCGTCGCCAGCGCCCGATCGACCGGGTGTGAACGGGTTGCCTGACCTGCACGGAACTGGCCGTGGATACCGCCGAGGACTGCTGGTGAAAGTCGAGGCAAGCGTCTTCCCAGGGAAGGCCGAGATAATCGATCAGCCGCCTGGCGCTCTCTTCCAGGTTCCGCGCCACTTCCTCGTAGGCGACTTCGAAGTAGCGATCGCCAAAGCGTTCGTGCCAGGTCTCCATCAGTCGATAGTAACGCGCATGGTGCCGGGCCATTTCTTCCTGGTCATAGGAGTGCGGGTACGCATCCGCGAACAGCTGTTTGAAACTCGAGAAACAGGCGTCCATCGGGTTCCGTTTCAGGTGCACGATCCTGGCGTTTGGCAACGCTTTCAGTATCAGGGGCAGGTAAAGAAAATTGAGCGGCAGCTTGTCGACGAAGCGCGGCGTGCTGCCGGCCATGGTCCGCGTCGTGTCGAGATACATCTCACCGATCGTTCGTGGATCCAGCCTGGCCGCATCCTCGACCAGCCTGGCGGTAAAGCGAACGGGTTCCGAATATCGGCTGATGCGGCGCAACGCGTTACCGAACTGCTTCAGCTCACCCGCCGAATGCACCTGTGAGTGCGAGGTGATGATACGTTCGACGAGGGTCGTTCCGGTGCGCGGTTGGCCGACCACGAATATGGGCGCCTCGCCAGAAGCGCCGTCTCCTGCCGAGCTGAGCCATTCACGAGTGTAGGTTCGCTGCAAAGCAACGTACATGTCGTCTTCCTGCTCTTCGAAGTAGTCAAGCGTCGCACGCCGCGCCTTCGCCCCATGGTCGAACGCGTCGAATGCGTCTTCCCACTCTTCCAGGTCTTCGAGTTCCTTGCCCTTTGCGTAGTAAAGAAATGCCCGGGCTTTCCTGGGATATTCGCCGGACGCAATGAGGCTGTCGATTCGTTCGATATGGCTGTGATCCGTTGCCTTGCGCAAGCCTGACAGGATCCAGTGTGCGTTGGCATTGCCGGGTTGTATCTCGAGCACCTCCCGCAGGTTCCCCTCCGCCTCGTCGAGATGACCGGTGAATACCTGGCAGTTTGCATGATTGATGCGAAACGCGACGTTTTGCTGATCGGCCGCTGCTGCCCGCTCGTACCACCCGAGCGCCGTCACCTCATCGCCGAGCAGGCTCAACACCAGGCCAATGAGATCGTGTACCAGCGGATTACCATCCTCGTGAGCCATTGCCTTTTCGAGCGCGCCGTCCGCCCGCGCCGGCCAGCCCGCCTGCATGTAGAGGCGCGCCAGGTGCGCCCAGGCGGCACCGTGTTCGGGCTGCAACTGCGTCACCGAACCGAAAGCTTCGATCGCGGTGCGGCGCTCGTTCAGCTCCAGCGCAACGAGACCCACGAGAAAATGTCCCTCGGGAATGTCAGGCTTGGCACCGAGGACACGGCGGCAGCACTGCGACGCCTTTTCGGGCTGACCCGCCTGGAGATAGCCGAAGCCTTCTCGTAGCGTATCGCGCATCCACGGCGCCAGTCTCGTGGTCGAAGCGCTCAAATGGGCCCCAATTCCTGATTCCGGTAAGAATTTGTACGTGAATTATGCTACAGCTAGCGGTAAGAGCCAGTGGTACTGGCGATCCGGGACCCGCGCTGCAGGAAACAGCGCATTCCGGCTAATTTCAAGACCCGGCGTATATGCGCCAAAACGGCCAGCACGGCCCGTCACATGCGATTCCAGGGGGAGCGAGCATGAAAACCAAGCCGCGCGCATCCGCGCACCATTCATCGGAAATTCAACCGGTTATCGTGCCCCGCAAGCGATTTGCGCGCTCGGTTTCAACGGCCGTGATCGCCTCCGTTGCCAGCACCGGAATGGCCCAGGAAATCGAGGAAATCACGGTAACGGCCACCAAGCGCGCCGAGAACATCCAGGACGTTCCGCTCGCCATCACCGCCATGACCGGAAATTTTATTCGTGAGGTCAACCTCGACGACGTCAAGGACCTGGTGACGTTCACACCCGGCGTAACCGGGAACAGCACGGACGCGTTCATCGACGGCATCTCTATACGCGGCATTCGCACCCAGGATTTCGGGGTTGGCGGAGACCCGTCGGCGGCGTTCTTCAAGAATAATCTCTACGAGGGTCGCAATGGCGCCGTCGTGACAAGCCTTTACGATCTGGAACGAGCAGAAGTATTGCGCGGACCACAGGGTTTCCTCTTCGGGCGAAACGCTATTGGCGGCGCATTCAGCGTGCACACCAAGCGTCCAAATCTTGATGGCGCCAGGGACGGCTTTGTCGAGGTCGACGTCGGCGACATCGGCCGCCTCGCTCTCGAAGGCGGCTTCACCGCCGGGCTCTCGGAGAACGCGGCCATACGAATCGCCGGCTATCACTCGCAGGAAGACGGGCACGTGCGCAACGCGTTCGATGGGAAGGACTACCTGGGGCACGAGAAATCCGCGCTTCGGGTGTCCGGCCTTTATGGCAACGATAGGCTCGAGGTTTTCGGAACCGCCGAGTATGAAGATATGGATCGTGATGGATCGAAGTATCGCACCGACCTGCGCTCGCCACGGCTCGCAGACTGGGAAGCGCTCCTCGGCCCGGTCAACATGCCGGCCGACCGGCGTGACATCAACTCGGACCTGTTCCTGCCATCTGCCGACGATGCGCAAATCCTGACGCTGGGCTTGCACGTCGATTACGATTTCGACGCGATGACTCTCTCGTGGTCAAGCGGTTACAAGGACCACGACTACCTGTATACGGAAGACTATGACAGCACGCCGCGCAATGTCGGTGTATACCGGCAGGAGCAAAGCGGCGACTATTTCCAGACGGAGCTTCGGCTGACCTCGACCGGGGACAGCGCACTGTCGTGGTACGCCGGCGTGTCAATGTACCAGGAGGACCTGGACTACCAGGTGACCAGCATCCTGGAAGAAGAGGCCATCTGCGCCTATTACGGCTACTACTACGGCGTCGACAATTGCACGGATTACTTCCAGTACCTGCAGGACTACTGGGATTATTACTACCCGTCTTACGGCATCGTCGTCGGACCATTCATGCCGAGTTCGAACGGCCAGATGACCGAGGATACCTTCATTCGTGGCAAGTTCAGCGGCTGGGCTGCATACGTCGACCTGACCTATGCCATCAACGAACAGTGGGACGTATCGGTCGGCGTACGCTATACCTACGACGAGAAGGAATTTTTCACCCGTACTCCCAAACCGGAGAGCATGCTGCTCAGTTATTTCCTGCCGGGGTACATGACGACGGGATTGCGCGACAAGAACGACTGGGACGGCACGACGCCACGCGTGATCCTTCGCTACACGCCCAATGACGACCACATGTTGTTCGCCAGCTACACGGAGGGTTTCAAGTCGGGCGGCTACGGCACGTTCTCTATCGAAGACGCGGTTACGGGAGTTGCCGTATTCCAGTATTGGGGTGAAGGCGACCAGGATCCATTATCGCCTGCGGACGGTGTAGTCCCGGCGCAGTTCGATCCGGAAGACGTCAAGTCCTACGAGGTCGGCTACAAGGGCGTGTTTAACGACGGCACGATGCAGCTCAACCTCACGGCGTTCGTGTTCGACTACACGGATCTGCAGGTCAACTACTTCGACCAGGGCGCGAAGGTGGGTAACGTCGGCGACGTGGACGGCCAGGGTGTCGAGGGCACCTTTAACTGGTCCATAGGCGACAACTGGGACTTTGTCGTGTCGGCCGGCTGGCTGGATACCGAAGCGTTCGGCGTGCAGCTTATTTGCGGCGGCGCTCCGGACGCGAACGGCTTGCCGGACGGCGACCCGGAGGGTTGCGAAGGCAACAAGCTCAACTGGGCCCCCGACTTCATGGGCTCCGCCGTGCTGCGCGCGAACTACCCGATGGGCAACGGCACGTTCAAAGGCGCTATCGAGACCTTCTGGGAGAGCGAGCGCGGCGGCGGCTACGAGCAGTTACCCTGGGCACCGCTACCCAGCTCCCAGGAATGGGCGCTGCGACTGGGTTACGAGTCGGACAACAACTGGAACCTCACGGCCTATGTCGAAAACCTGACCGACGAACTGAATTATGCCGGTGCGCAGGTCAACGGCGGCATTACGCCTGACTGGCTCGTCGGCCCGAACCGGCCGCGCACGGTCGGCGTGCGCTTCGGTTATTACTTCGAGTAAGCCGGTCACACCGCGGAATTCGACTTGTGTAGGAGCGCCGCCCCCGGCGCGACAAGCCACAGCGCGGCGGGGGCGCCATTGTCCATTCGCGGCGAGGGCGCCGCTCCTACGATGATTTTGCGTAATGACCAGCGGTATTGATCCACAACCGGGCCGGCCGCCAACGCGACTGCAGCAGCTTTTGCAAACCGGCTTTGTCGCGCTGGAGCGTGGCGACCGGCAGCAGGCCATCGACGTCTGTCGCAAAGCACTGGCGGAAAGACCCGACATGGCGCGCGCTCACTACCTCGCGGCGCTCATCGCCATCGATGCCGGCGAACACGACACCGCTGTCCGCGCGCTTGAGCAGACGGTCCGCCTCAACAAGGACTACGCCGCCGCATGGGCCAGGCTGGCGCAGGTGTACCTCATGATCGGGCGCTTCATGATGGCCGAGGAATGCCTGCGGAACGCCACCAGGAGCGTTCGCGGACTCGCGGCAACAGAGGATTTGATCGCTACGGTATTCCGCCAGGCCGGGAACCTCGCCGCGTCCCACGAGTGGCACGAGAAAGCCGTTGCGTCCGACGACACCGAGATCCGGTTCCTGGTCAATCTGGCCAACAGCCATACCTTCCATGGACGTTTCGACGAAGCGGAAGCGCTCTTGCGCCGCTGCCTGGAGCTCGATTCAACGAACGCACAGGCCCATTGGCTATTGTCGCGCCTCCGGCCGGCTGCCGACGACACGCATATTCGCGCGATGAGTCGCCTGCTCGGGGACGAGCTGCCGGATCGCGCGCTTGCATACATCCAGTACGCGATCGGCAAGCAATACGAAGACCTGCAGGAATGGGACAAGGCATTCGACGCCTGGGAGGCAGGTGCTGCGGCGCGGCGGCGGACTGTCGCATTCGATGAGAAAGCCGATACGGAATTGTTCGCAGCCCTGTCGGAGACGTACACACGCGACTGGTTCGACCGCCAGCAGAGCGACTGCAATGACGCGGGCCCGATATTCATCGTTGGCGAACCGCGCAGCGGCACGACGTTGCTGGACCGCATGCTCGACGCACACCCGGTAGTGCAGTCCGCGGGCGAGCTGCGGCACCTGGGTTACGCAGTACGCAGCGTTACCGGGATATTCGAGCCGAAGCAGTTTACCGCGGAACTGATGCGTGCAGCGTCAGCTGCCAACATGAGCGAGTTGGGGAAGGCCTATGTCGAAATCACCGCCAGCCTGAGGAGCGAGGCGGCGCAGCTCGTCGACAAGCTGCCATCCAACTATCTCTTTCTGCCGCTGATCGCTGCCGCGCTCCCGAATGCCAAAATCGTGCATATCCGGCGCGATCCGATGGACAGCTGCCTCGCTATCTTCAAGCAGCATTTCGCGGACGCTTACCTTTACTCCTACGACCTTGCCGAACTCGCACGCCACTACAGCCGCTACCGGCAGCTGATGCAACTCTGGCGAGACAGGTTCGGCGATCGGTTTATCGAGGTCGGCTACGAGGACCTCGTCGGCGATACCGAAACGACGCTTCGTGCGCTGCTGCCGCAACTCGACCTGTCGTGGAACGCAGCGTGTATGAAGTATTTCGAAAAACCAGGTAGCACCGCCACGGCCAGTACCACGCAGATTCGTGAAGCACCGCACCAGCGATCCGTTGGTCAGTGGAAAAATTTCGAATTGCAGCTCCAGCCAGTCAAAAAGATTCTCGAGGCGGCCAGCAGGTAGTCATGTCGGAACAACAGCACACACACAGCCGTGAACTCGGCGTCCGGGACATGACGCTATTTACGGTGTCAGCCATTCTCCTGCTCGACACGCTCGCGGCTTCCGCGTCGATCGGCGTATCGAGTATTACCTGGTGGCTCATCCTGGGACTGGTTTTCTTCGTTCCTTACGGGCTCATCAGTGCCGAGCTCGGCACGACCTATCCGGAGCAGGGCGGCATTTACGCCTGGGTCCGCGACGCGTTCGGCCCACGCTGGGGCACGCGCATCACCTGGCTTTACTGGCTCAACAACGTGCTGTGGAACGGCTCCGTTTTCGTGCTCTTTACCGGCATCTTTGCGGCGATGTTCTTCCCCGAGATGAGCCTGGTCGCGAGGCTGGCCATGGCGATAGTACTGGCCTGGGGCGTGATCCTCGTCACCTGCCTGTCGCTGAAGATCGGCAAATGGATCCCGAACATCGGCGCGATCATCAAGATGATCGCGTTTGTCGCATTGATCGGCGGGGGCATCGCGTTCGCGTTTCGCACACCGGACGGCCTGGCGAACGATTTTTCCCTGCGCTCGTTCATGCCCGAATGGGGCAGCAGCACACAGTACATTTCGACCATCATATACGGCATGTTGGGCTTCGAGTTGATGTCATCGGCGAGCGAGGAAATGAAAAACCCCACCCGCGATGTGCCGCGCTCGATTCTCGCCTCGGGAATCGTGATCTTCGCAGCGTACGTGCTCGCGACTTTTGCCATTCTTGCCGCAATCCCCTTATCAGATATCGACCTGGTGGAAGGGCTTGTGGATACCTTTCGCCAGCTGTTCGGTGACACTCCGTTCGGCCGGGCCGGGGCGACGCTGATCGGCGCTTTCGTGCTGTTCACGTTCTTCTCGAATACCGCCACCTGGTCGATTGGGGCCAACCGCGCGGCGGCGCAAGCCGCTATCGAGGGCGAGCTGCCCGGCTTTCTCGCGATCGAGCACAAGAAGCACGGCACGCCGGTTGGCGCAGCGGTGACCATGGGCATCCTGATCACTGTCGTCTTGCTGGTATACGGATTCGTCGCCGGCAGCAACGAGGAGTTATTCTGGAGACTCTTTGCGGCCAGCGCCGTGTTGTTCCTGCTGCCGTATGTCGGCGCCGTCGCCGCTTTCCTGCAGGCTCGTCTGAAAGATGGCGAGCGGCACCGCCCATACCGTGCACCCGGTGGCGCGGCCGGCGCCTACGTCATGACCTCCGTTTGCGTCGGCCTGCTGGTCATCTCTATCCTCCTGTTCATGTACATCCCGGATTACGGCTTCGACTGGCCGGTCGTTTTCGGCTCGGGAACGGCGATCGTACTCGGAGAAGTCGCCATACGCTGGGCGGAGCGGCAGCGCCGGCAGCCGTATTAACTAGTGTCAGAATTGCCTGATCAGGCATTCGGAGACGCAGAAGTGACGGACAAGATCGAGAACCTGATCGAACGCCGCGTGCGGGTCATGGGTCCCGCATACAGGCATTTTTACGAACGGCCGCTTTATCTCGTTCGCGGTGAAGGCGTCTGGCTCTACGATGACAGCGGCGAGCGCTATCTCGACTGCTACAACAACGTGCCCTCTGTCGGTCACTGCCATCCGCATGTCGTCGAAGCGCTGACGCGACAAGCTTCAACGCTGAACACGCACACGCGCTACCTGCACCACAACATCATCGAATATGCGGAGATGCTGGCCGACACGCTGCCCGGCAATTTGTCCGTGTGCACGCTGGTTTGCACCGGGACAGAAGCGAATGACCTCGCATATCGTATCGCCAGGGCAGTCACGGGCAACGACGGCGCCATCTACACCGAAAACGCCTACCACGGCAATTCAACGCTGGTGCACGAGCTGTCGCCGGAGTTTCGCCGCAAGCGGGCGGCACCGGATTTCGTCGTTGGCGTTGAACCTCCCTATACCTACCGCGGCCCCATCGGCGAGGACCACCCGGACGTCGCGGGCGCGTATGCCGACCTGGTCGACGAGGCCATAGCAACGCTCGACGAACGGGGCAAGGCACCCGCGATGATGATCATCGATTCCATCTACGACGCTAAAGGCGTGCTGACGCCCGCGCCCGAGTACCAGCAGGCCGTGCACCGCAAGGTGCGTGCTGCCGGCGGCCTCATCGTCTGCGACGAAGTGCAGTCCGGCCTGACCCGGCTGGGGGACAATTACTGGGGCTTCATGGATTCGCACGTCGTGCCGGACATCGTCACGATGGGCAAGCCGATGGGAGACGGCCACCCGCTCGCCGTTGTCGTTACCACGCCGGAAATTGCCGCGGAGTTCGCCAAAGAGTCACAATACTTCAATACCTTCGGCGGCAATCCGGTGTCCGCGGCAGTCGGCAAGGCCGTGCTGGAGGTAGTCGAGCGCGAGAACATCCTCGAAAAGGTCAAGACCACCGGCGACTACATCATTGCCGGCCTGCAACGCCTGGCGGATCGGCATTCACTGATCGGCGAGATTCGCGGCAAGGGACTTTTTATTGCCGTCGAACTCGTGCGCGACCGTGCCAGCAAAGAACCCGCCACCGAGGAAACCGCCCGCATCCTCGAGCTCATGCGCGAAACCGGCGTACTGATCGCACGCATCGGTCAGTTCGCCAATGTGCTCAAAATCCGCCCGCCGCTTGTTTTTGAGCCGGAACACGCCGACCTGCTGCTCGCAGCCCTCGACGAGTCGCTCGGCCTTGCGGTACAAACTGCGCCAACAAGCCGCTGATCGCAAACGGGATTTCACACCCGCCGCGCGGTCTTCGCCGAACCACGATACTCCGGCATCACAAGCGCTGGTCGGCAAATGGTCAGCACTTCGTCATCGCATGGTCAATCACTTTGCGCGCCACCTGAGCACACTGCCTCCACGGTCAACGCGACCACTAACAGAGACAATTGGAGGCATTATCATGAAAAATCTGACTATCGCAGTAATCGTAACCGTTCTGTCTTTCATCGCCGGCGGCAGCGCCGTCGCGGACGACAACCACGGCTCAAAGAACGCCGTAACGCTTTGGTGGGTTATCTTCAATAACCCGGACGCGTGCTCGTTCAACCCGGGTGGCGCCGAGAAATGCGGCACGGTGGACGTATTCGGTCAGGAATTCCTGGACTCGATCGCCAACGGCAGCCCGGACCCGTCGCTGATCAGCCCGAACATCGATGCGGGCCTGGCCGTTCTGTACGGCACCGGCGGTATCTCGAACCGCCGCGGCAAACTCGACCTGGTCGCTTCGATTTACCGCACGCCGGCCGCCGGTCTGACCCTCACCGGCCCGAGCATCGCCGACCCGATGGGCTTCGGGCGAGGCTTTGAAAATCCGGAAGCAGAAGTCCACCTCGTGCTCCGCGACCACGGACGCCGCGTGCGGCGTGGGGAACTCGAGCAGATCTCGGGCTTTCTGGATCCCTACTGCTCCGATCCGAACCTGCTGTATTTCGCCGGGCCCAACATCTGCGCTGACATCCAGTTTGCGATCTTCGGCGCCACCGAATCCGGCAGGGACAAGGTCTACGCGTTCGGCGAAACGCCGGCCGAAGTCCACGGCGCGTCAGCCGTACTCATTCGCAACGGCGATCTCATCCAGGCAATCGTGACCACGCGCCTGTAGTCCCGTTCGGCGCACAACGCGAAAAGCGAAAGGGCCCCTCACGGGGCCCTTTCTTTCAGCTTACCTGGCTAAGCGATTGACCGTACCTTGTCCGCCTTCAGCCCGGTGTCGCGATTGAACGCCGCGATCATTTCGTCCCAGATCGGCACATAGTCCTGCAGCGAGTGCCAGAATCCCTGGTCCTTGCGGCAATCGAAATCCTCGAGTGACACGCCCTGTTGTTCGACCCAGGTGAAGTAACCGAGATTGAATATTCGTTCGCGATCCGCATGCGTCGTTTCGAGCAGATCTTTGGTATCCGCGCCGATCAGGTAACGCGCGAAAATCTCCGCCGCGTCGACCACCGTGAAGTCACCGCCGTAACGGGAGTCGATGTACTGCTGGCGCTCGCTTTCGTAAAGCGATGCGCTGTCGGTCGCAACGGTGACGATGACGTCCTGTGGCCCGAGATCGAACTCCTTTGCGAGCTTGATCGCGCCGAGGACGTTGGCAATGCTGGACAAGCCCAACTTCGGCAAGTCATATATCGTCGCCACTGGAACGTCGTGCTTCTGCAGCGTTTGCCGGCCGGCATCAGTATTGAAAACGGCGTTCAGGCCATCGGTTGCCTTGTCGGTCACGCCGATGACGACATCCGTGTTCATCACGTTGTGTATCAGCGGGACGTGCTTGTCGCCGATTCCCTGGATGTTGTGGTCGCCGTAGCCGTTTTTCAGCAACGTCGGGCACTCGACTGCCTCCACAACAGCGATACGCGTGCCATGCTTCTCCTTGAGGTAGTCGCCTGCAGCGAGCGTGCCGGACGAGCCGCTCGCGGAAACGTAAGCTGCAAGCCTCAGGCTGCTGTCCGCCGCTTGCATTTCATCGAAAACGCGCTCCAGCGCCGGACCGGTACAGCGCCAGTGACACAGGTAATTGCCGAATTCGCTGAACTGGTTGACGATTTCGTTGAGCGGGTCCTGGGCGAGTTCCGCGCACTTATCGTAGATTTCCTTGACGTTAGCTTCCGTACCGGGCGTGCGGATGATGTCCTCGGGCGAGCGTACCCATTGTTCAAGCCAGTCGAATCGTTCCTGGCTCATGCCCGTCGGTAACACGGCGACGCCATGGCAGCCGAGAATGTTTGAAACAGCGAGGCCGCCGCGGCAATAGTTGCCTGTAGACGCCCAGATGGCGCGCTGGCGCGTCGGGTCGAAGAGCCCGGACACCAGTCGCGGCGCCAGGCAAGCGTATGCCGGCAGCACCTTGTGGGCACCGATCATCGGAAACGTGAAGCCGAGCGCGACCACAATGCGGGCCGGCACGCCCGTGAAACTCTCGGGCAACTCGACATACAGTGGCACGTCGATGAAGCCCTGCCGCCTGCGATCGTTGTACCAGTTGATGCGAAACAGGTTTGCCGGGTGCGCCTCGTCCGGTGCAATTCGATCGAGGCTGGAGCGGATGTCGGCGGGAGCGCGCCAGGGTTCCGCCAGCTCGGAGAACGTCGGTAGCACGACGTTCTTCTCGCGCGCGAGGTCTACTGCGCGTTGCCGAATCGCGCGGTCTTCAACATTCGAAATAAGTCCAAGGGACATCTGCAATCAATCCTTTTGCAATGTGCAGGTCAGCTAGTCGTCGTCGACCTCGAACTGGCCGGTGAGCCGACGCCAGATATGTGACCAGCTCAGGCCGATTGCGAGCACTGCGGACAGAACGATGAGGATGATCCAGGTCAGCTCGGCGGTCGAGTCGACGCTGATCCAGCCAAGGTCTATCAGCAACCAGACGAGCCCGCCGAACAACGCACCGCCGAGTATCAAACCCAGCGGGCCAAGAGAACGATGCGTGGCCGCAAGCAAAATGACCCAGCCGATGATGACCAGCACGCCGATAACAAAATGTTCCGGCCCGAGCGTGCCCGCCTCCATGGCGGATCGGACCCAGTGCACGTAGGACGTGCCGCTGGGATTGTAGGTCGCCAGCACGAGCAACAGCGTCGCCACGAATCGCCACACAAAGCCGAGCGCGTTCAGCTCGCTCGATACCCGTTGCGACGACCCCCTCGATCTGTTTTTCTTCTTGTCATTCATGTTGTTATCCCGCGCCGCGGTCATTCCGGAAATTTCCAGATGCGGAGCATATCACCGCCGGATCTCCGTTCGCACCCGTCCCGGTCACTCGCACCCCGAACAACATGGGGCGTGGCCCGCAATCTGGCAACCACCCCCTAAAGAATCAGCGCGTTACGTCGATACCCAATGAACAGGTCCGGCTCTCGTGTGAGCCAGGCGGCCGATCGTGCACATCCACCGGAATAGCAGGAAGACACTGTTGAAATCAGACCGAACCGGACTCCTTATTGTTGCCGCGTCGTTGATGGCAATCGCGGCCATCGTCTACCTGGTGTTCGAATCCCAGCACGAGCAAAGACTGGCATCCATTCGTACCCAGGGCGTCAGCATCGTGCGCGCATTGTCCGGCGTCCCTTACGAACAGCTGGCGCCGGGTGGCTCGCAGCAAAACATCCTGCAGGTACTGCGACACGGCGCACGGGACAATGAATTCGCCTACGTCGGCATCGTCAGCGCCCAGGGCATTGCCGTAAACGAGGTCGTCGCTGACGGACTCATCATTCCACCGGCGACGATGCCGACGGAGCCCTCGGCGTGGCTCGGCGAAGCGCGTCGCGAGCTGGCAGGCGGCCAGGGTGAGGTCATCGAGTTCCACGGGCCGCTGTTGGCGGGTGGCGAGCTGCGTGGATTCGTGCGCCTCGGCTACCGTTCGCCCGGCTTTGGCGTAGGCGCGGGCGAGCTGCCGTTCTTCGCCGCGGTCGCATTGCCCGTTTTCCTGCTTGTTCCTCTCTTCTACTTCCTGCTGCGCCGTGAGATTCGGCCCGTGCGCGCGGCGAATGAGGAAATCAGCCGCATGATCGACGGCGACCAGATTGGCCAGATGCAGGTTTCCGCCACCGGCGAACTCGGCGACTTCATGCGGCGCTTCAACAAGTTCGTGGAAATCGCCGGAGCACGTATCGAAGGCCTCG
>JAHHOT010000045.1 GCA_018677555.1 Gammaproteobacteria bacterium
GCCCGCGGCGCCGGCCAGCGCGATAATTCGCTCTTCGGAGATGTAACCGTTTTCGGCTGCGGGATCCTCCGTCGACGGGTCCGGCCAGCGATGATCGACGACGCCGAGGACGCCGCCCGGTTTCAATACATCGAACATCACTTTGAAGGTCAGGGCGGCTGCCTGCTCCCCGTAGCCGGGATTCACCCAGTTGTGCGCATTGCGAAACGTAAGCACCATGTCCGCTGACGACGCCGGCGCGATCTCGAGCTCGTAAGGCGCAGCCAGATGCGTGATTTCCACGTCCCGATACAGTTCAGGCATCTCGCCGAGTTTGCTGAGGAACGATCCGAAGTAACGTCGCTGGTAGCCGTAGTTCGGATTCACGCTGTACTGTACCGCGTAAAGCTTGCCGGATTCCTGCAATGCCGGCGCGAGGATTTCCGTATACCAGCCACCGCCGGGCCAGATTTCAACAACTGTCATGTCAGAGCGAAAACCGAAAAACTCGAGTGTTTCGCGCGGCCTGCGGTACCTGTCACGTGCCTTGTTGGCTGTACTACGGTGATCGCCATTGATTGCCGAATCGACGGCGGAAGCGGTCGCGGTATCGAATTTGTGGCCGTCAGCCAGCGACAGTGTTGCCAGCAGGCACAGCGCAAGCACAGTGGCGGTTCGGTCTGCCATACGTTGCATTATTCATTCCTCCATTGGTAACGAGAGTCTACAACAGCGGCGGGGCCAGGCGCGTACCGCTACCTTGAACCGCCGGGCCTTTTGCTCGTATTCATCATCTGATTGACCGGCGCAGGCCATGATCTTGCCCCGTAACAGCAGTCGTTTAGAATTGGCGTCAATATGTCCTTGTCACGAAAAACGAGCCGGGTTGAGCGTCAGGCCGGGGAAGAAGCTGCGCGCATTGCAGTCGCCCCTATGATGGACTGGACCGATCGGCATTGCCGGTACTTCCTGCGCACGCTGAATGCGAATGCCACGCTCTACACCGAAATGATCACGGCCGATGCGCTGCACCACGGCGATCGCGAGCGCCTGCTCGCGTTCGACGAACACGAGCACCCGGTGGTCCTGCAGCTGGGTGGCAGCGACCCGCAGCGTATGGCCAGCGCCGCGGAACAGGGTGCCCGATACGGCTACGACGAGATCAACATAAACGTAGGCTGCCCGAGCGACCGGGTCCAAAGCGGCCGATTCGGCGCCTGCCTGATGGCGAAGCCGCGAATAGTCGCGGATTGCGTGTCGGCGATGACGAGCGCGGTGGAGGTGCCGGTTACCGTCAAAACGAGAATCGGTATCGATGACCAGGACAGCTACGCATTTCTGCGAACTTTTGTCGACGAGGTGGCGGCTGCCGGTTGCAGGCGCTTCATCGTGCACGCACGCAAAGCCATCCTGACCGGGCTTAGCCCGAAGGAGAATCGCAGTATTCCGCCCCTCGATTACGCACGCGTCTACCAGTTGAAGCGCGATTACCCGGAGCTCGACCTGACGATCAACGGCGGTGTAAAGACGGTCGAGGACGTGCGTGCCCATCTGCGGCACGTCGATGGCGTAATGATCGGGCGTGAAGCGTACAGCAATCCCTGGTTCCTGGCTGAACTGGCGTCAGCTTTCGGCAGCCACGGGCCCGCATCGAGGCGGGCGGTTGTCCTGGCCATGCTGCCGTATATCGAACGCGCATTGGCCACCGGTGTGCCCCTGAAAAACATCACGCGACACATGCTGGGTCTGTTTGCAGGACAACCTGGCGCTCGTGCATGGCGCCGCAGCCTCAGCGAGTTCGCCCACCGTCCGGGCGCCGGCCTGGACGTCGTGACAAGGGCGCTCGGGATGCTGCCCGCAGCCGCCTGATGACGTACCCCGGGGTGACGGCCGTCGATGCCGTCGTTGTGGCCTGACCGCGCAACAGTCGTTACAATTCCGGTCCCCTGCAACATCCATCCTATTCTCCTGGAGTGAAGCAAAGAAATGAGCGGGAAAAACGCCGTCGCCCACAGGCCGACCATGGCGGAACTGGCTGACAAGCATGACTTGTACGAAAAGTCGGTGCAGAACGTCGAAAACGAGATTGAGTTTCTGCAGAACACTTTTCAGAGTATCCGCAAACGTCCGGCTTACGTATTCCGCGAGGATTTCTGCGGAACGGCGAGCGCGTCCTGCCAGTGGGTCAGGCAGGGCAAGGAGTACCAGGCCGTCGGCGTCGACATTGACCCGTCCGTGCTCGAATGGGGCCGTGACAACAGGGTCGGAAAGCTGGCAGCGGTCGATCAGGCACGGGTAAGCCTCATCGAGGCCGATGTGATGACAGCGGAAACCCCGCCGGTCGACTTGCTGGCGGCATTCAACTTCAGTTACTTCATATTCGATACGCGCGACAAGCTGCGTGCCTATTTCAAGCGTGCGTACGATGCACTGAAAGGCGACGGGCTGTTCTTCATTGACCTGTTCGGCGGGCCGGAGGCGCAGGAAGAAACCAAGGAAAAAACCAAGTACAAGAAGCACGGCTTTACCTATGTGTGGCACCAGGCAGAATTTCACCCGGTAACCAACTACATCCGCTGTCATATTCACTTTCATTTTCGCGATGGCTCGAAACTGAAGAAAGCATTCAGCTACGAGTGGCGATTGTGGTCAGCACCGGAACTGCGTGAGCTGCTCGAAGAGGCGGGTTTTCGTCGGTCTGCGCTGTACTGGGAAGGCTCGGACGAGGATGGCGATGGCAACGGCATTTTTACCCCGAATGATAAAGGGGAGGCCGATCTCGCCTGGATAGCCTATATCGTTGCCGAAAAATAACTGTTTATTAGTGGCTTATAGCTAATTACGACGTTTTACCTGACATTTGTCGGGCAAGTATTCGCGTGACGTGGGCAAATGCTTATAATCGGTGCGCACGAGAGACCCTTTGACCTTAGCGGAAGTTGCCTGAATGGCGAAAGACCTCGAAGTTGCAATCCTGTTTGCTGACGTCGTCGGCAGCACGCAGCTTTACGACGAATTCGGTGACACCAAGGCGAGCGAAACCGTTGCGCAGTGTCTCGATGTCATGAAGGATGCAACGCACCAGTTCAGTGGCACCGTCATCAAGACCATTGGCGACGAGGTCATGTCGACCTTTCCGACGGTTGACGATGCCATGGGAGCGGCGAGCCAGATGCAGGCGCGGATATCGGGCGAAAAAGAGTCGAACACGCACGAAATTCCGGTAACCATACGGATTGGCTGCCATTTCGGCCCGGTCGTGCAGGAACAGAATGACATCTTCGGTGCGGCGGTGCACACGGCGAATCGCATGACCTCGCAGGCGAAGGCGCGCCAGATCATTATTTCCGGTCCAACGGTCGACCAGATGAGTTCCGAATGGCAGGCGCAGACGCGGCAAATCGACGTGGCTACCGTGCGCGGACGTCTCGACGAGGTCGCGTTATTCGAGTTGGTCTGGCAGCCCGATGAGGCGACCAGCATGCTCCCGACCATCGAGTGGGAAAGCAAGACCCGTAGTCTGAACAAGCTGACTCTGACGTTTCGTGACAAAACGGTCATCGTCAGCGAGCTCAAGAAAGGCGTCAATCTTGGCCGCGCCGAGGATAACGACCTGGTCGTGAAGGGCAACCTGATTTCGCGAATCCATGCGCGCGTGGAAATGCGCCGCGGCAAATTCATCCTGATCGATCAGAGTACCAACGGGACATTCCTGCAAAACGTACAGGGCGAAGAGACCTTCATCCGGCGCGACAGCACTGAGCTGGTCGGCGAAGGAATCATCGGCCTCGGGCGTGCCGCCAAGCCGGGCACGCCACTCGCGATTCATTTCATTTGCGAGTAGGCGCTTTGCTATTCGGCGGCGTGCAAGGCCTTGACGACCTGCGCATGCTCCGCACGCAGCACATCTGGCAGCCGCTCGCCGTAGCTGTCCAGGTACTCGCCGATTGACTGCATCTCCGTTTTCCACTGATCGACGTTGACTGCCAGCAGTGCCTCGAGCGTTTCCGGCGACACGTCGAGACCCTCGGTGTCGATGTCGTCCGGCTGCGGCAGGTAGCCGACCGGCGTCGGGCGCGCGTCGACGCGGCCCTCACAGCGATCAAGAATCCAGCGCAGCACGCGCAGGTTTTCACCGAAGCCCGGCCAGAGGAATTTGCCGTCCTCGTCCTGACGAAACCAGTTCACGTGGAAAATGCGCGGCAGGTTGTCGGATCGATCCGCGAATGACAGCCAGTGCGCCCAGTAGTCAGCAAAGTTGTAGCCGCAAAACGGCTTCATGGCCATCGGGTCGCGCCGCACGACGCCGACATTGCCGATCGCTGCCGCGGTGGTTTCGGACGCAACGCCGGCACCGATCAGAACACCGTGACGCCAGCTCTTCGCCTCGTACACCAGTGGCGCCAGTTCCTTGCGTCGCCCGCCAAAAACCAGCGCGCTTATCGGTACGCCGTCGGGCGCCTCTGCCAGGCTTGAATAGCTGGGATTCTGCCTGGCCGACACCGTAAAGCGAGAATTCGGATGCGCCGCCGGGCCGTTTCCACCGTCGTACTTGTTACCCAGCCAGTCGATGGCGGGCTTGCCGGTCTTCTTGTCTTCCCACCATGGCTGGTTGTCCGCTGTCAGCCCGACGTTGGTAAAAATCGTGTTGCGCTGGATCATGTCGAACGCGTTGCGATTGGTCTTGGCATTCGTTCCCGGTACAACGCCGAAATAACCCGCTTCCGGATTGATCGCACGAAGCTTGCCCTCAGTATCGAGATGCAGCCAGGCGATGTCATCGCCGAGCGTCCAGATCTTCCAACCGGCGTGCGATTCCGGCGGGATCAGCATGGCGAGATTGGTTTTGCCGCAGGCGGACGGAAATGCGCAGGCAACGTAGTGCGTTTCGCCCTCGGGGCTCTCGATGCCGACGATCAGCATATGTTCGGCAAGCCACCCCTCCTGGCGGGCCTGCCAGCTGGCGATCCGCAACGCGTGGCACTTCTTGCCGAGCAACGCGTTGCCGCCGTAGCCGGAGCCGATGCTTTTGATCGTCAGCTCCTCGGGGAAATGCATGATGAAGCGTTTGTCGGGATCGAGGTCTCCGGTGGAGTGCAGACCTTTGACGAAGTGCCCCTCTTTTTCGATGCGGGCCAGCGCCGCCGCGCCCATGCGGGTCATGAGGTTCATGTTGACGACGACGTACGGACTATCCGTAATCTCCACCCCTAGCCGTGCATAAGGCGAGTCAATGGGTCCCATGCAGTACGGGATGACATACATCGTCCGGCCTTGCATTGCACCGTCGAACAGCGCATCGATTTTCGCGTGCGCATCGGCCGGATCCATCCAGTTGTTGTTCGGCCCGGCGTCGTCCTGACTCTTCGAACACACAAAAGTCAGATGCTCGACTCTGGCCACGTCTGACGGGTCCGAGCGGTGCAAATAGCAGCCCGGGTATTCCTTCTGATCGAGCGGCATTAGCGTGCCGCTCTCCTGCATCTCGTCGATAAGACGCTGGTATTCTTCATCGCTGCCGTCGCACCAGTGGATGGACGCCGGACGCGTCAACGATGCTACGGAATCTACCCAATCCTTGAGGACGGTGAGGGTCGTCGTCATAAAGTCTTCTCTGTCAGGCTACTGCCAGCGCAGTCCGCATACCGGCAGAGCTGTGGCCTGTCGCGGCGTTGTGGGGCGCCATTATATACGCTGGTTCTGCGCCGTCCATGAACGCAGATCGCAATGCCCAACAAAAAAGCCGGCCCTGTCGGGGCCGGCTTGCAAGCCATACCCGGCCACCTGACGGCCGGCCGGGTACAAGGGGGATCGGCGGATCAGGCTGCCGCTTGCGTTTTCTTCGCGGGTGATTTCTTGGCCGAAGCACGCTTTTTGGCCGTTTTCCTGACCGTTTTCTTCGCGGTCTTTTTAGCGGCCGGCTTGGCGCGACGCGGAGTGCGCCCGCGCAGCTCATTGAAGGTCAGCTCCAACAAGCCTTTCACCTCGCTGCCGGCATTGGCAACGATTTTCAGCGAATCGCGAGCGTCGCCGACGAACAGCGCCGTGTGCTCGGGGATCATGCGAATCTGCGTGCCGACCAGGTCGCGCACGCCGCGTGCGTCGGCAGCCGCCTTCAGGCGCCCGGCGACAGCGTCGATCTGATGCTCGATCAGCTTCGTGTTCTGCTGGAGTACTTTGTCGGTGGTGCGGTGGCTGACAGCGGTCAGGTCCGAGCCCAGCTGCGACAGCCTTTTAACCGGCTTCTTGCCTTTGCTGACGCGGGTAGCCGCGTCGTTGGCACGCAACTGCGCACCGGCGATGATACCTTCGTATTGATCGCGAGCCTTTTCTGCAAAGCGGCTCATTGTGTTTTCGATAGCCATGATTAGTCCTCTTGTGCGGTGCAACATTGTTGCGCTGCACAATAGCGGCGCCATGGCACGCTGTCAAGCTTTTTTCGGGACTTTCGGGAATTTTTTTTGTGCGCTGCAGCGAAAACTATAAATTATTGAAACATATAAATAAATTGGTCCAGCGACGGCGCGCAGGACGGGCGCTCACGGGGCAACGACAGCGCGCAGGCGGCGCTACGCGCCGGCGCCCGGCGGCGCTCTTCAGGCTGCTTCGGAGTCCTTGCGCCAGATCGACAGCTGCCGCGGCGCCTGCACGCCCATCTTGACGCGGTTGCCGCCGGAAGAAAACACCGTGATCTCGATCGGGCCGTTGCGGAACAGGTCAGCCAGCGTCATCTGTGGATCGATGTCGTCGCCTGGCCTAATTTCAATGGATTCCGCGTCTCGTCTGCTTACTATCAACATCTCGTCAAGTCCTTGCTGAGTTTGCCGTATGCCGGTCAGGCCTGCGCCAGGGACCGGGCCCGTTCTGCCGTGGGCTCGGAACCCGCGGGGCCGTAAGTGTGGTCGTCGCTCGTAGCGCCGCGAATCGTTGCCAGGGAATTCGTTATTTGCATCTTGCGAACCCGGATGATCGCGCCATTTGCCGAATTGAGGTCGAAGCACTGTTGCGCAATGTCCATAAAGCGGTTCCAGCGGTTCAGCAACGCGGTATCGCCGCCGGCGCTGTCGAACTTGCGCGCCACCGTCTGCATGTCGCCCGGGCTACGGCCAAATCCGCCGGCCTCCGTCAGGGCCGCACGCTCCGCGTCCAGCCGCTCGAGGTCCTCGATGTAGCTTTTCTTGCGGCTCGCAGCGTCCAGGATGGCTGCAGAGTCCTGCCGCTTCAGCGCATCCCGTTCCTCGATCAGGGTATCTTTCAATCCGAGCGCGCGCTGCAGGCACTCGCCGATGACGAGTTCCAGTTCGACTTTGACCCGCTCGCTGTTGCGCGTCATCGGGCCGAATCCAGGGAACTGTCGCTGCGCAGGATCGCATCGGCGATCTTGGTGGCATCGATTTTGTAGTCGCCGCTGGCGATAGCGGACTTGACGGCCTCGACCCGCGCAAGGTCGATTTCCTGGGTGTCGGCCAGGGTCTTGTCCAGGCGCTGTAACAGGCGCGCGCTGCTGGTCAGCTCGACCGTCTCGCTGGTTCTGGCAGGCGCAGACTCGCGTTCCTTGCCATTGTCGGCAGCACCGTCGACTTTCGGTGTCGCTTTGGTATCGCCGACCTTGTTGTCGATTTTTCCAAGCATGCCCTGATCCATCGGATCTATCCTGTTAGACATAATCCCCAACCTCAACTCTCATTGTTGCTACCCCTCGGTATCGGCCATCCTCGGCAGATCTTTAGGAAAAAATGGCGAAATACCCGAAATCCGTTCGGGCGCTCAATTAATCAGTACCTCGACCAGTTCGCGGGAGCGCACCAGCCCTTCCACCACGCGACGCGAATTGTGATTTTCCACCCGAATCCGCTGGTTCCTGACGCCATCCATCAGGGCGGTCCCTGACATGCGAATACTCAGGCTGCCCTGCTGCACCAGCAGGGTGACGGTTTGTCCGCGACGCACGATCGGATCTGCCTGCAACACTGACGGCGTTATGACGCGGCCGCCCGGCAATGGCTGTTTTAGCCGCTGGCCCCGCAATTGGGCCGCATCCGTCATGTAGCCGCCCTGCAGGCGACTGATATCGCGTTCCGCAACCGTGAAATCGCCATCGGTCAGGACGTGACCCTTCGGCAGCATTTGGCTGGCGACCAGCACCGTTCCGGTGACCACGACGTCGACGGGTACGTACATTTTCCACGGACGCTGCCCGTTGCAGCGGACGCCGACAATCGTTCGCCGGCGGATCTCGGTACCACGGCGCAGGAACGGCTGCAGCGCCTCGCTGCATTTCGGCAGCTGCAGCCGCGCGTCGAGTTTGCCGGCCTGCGGCTCTACCCGCTGATCGCCCCGGGCCACGCGATCGCGAAGAAAGTCTTCCGCGACCCGCGAGATTTCATCGGTTGACTGCCACAACATGGCAACGGTCTGCGCCATGACCGGGCTGCAAAAAACGCTCAGCAGAAGTATCGGCATCCACCGGCGCATGCGCCGCCGAAAACAAGGTCGCGTTACACGGCTGTCAGAAAAGTGGCGCAACGGCGATGCGATCGTCAATAAGCCGACGTCGGATTCCCGGCGTCCGACCACGTTATCGGCTGACGCCGGCTGCGCAATTTTTCCTGCTTTTACCTGCATATGAACCCGCTTCGCCGGCGTTTGTTCGCTGCCGACGACGTCTCCCGACATGCTCGCCTCACTATCGATAACGGTAGTGTTGCAAAAGGCATGCCAACGGCGCGCCCGACACTGGCGACGCAGTTCGCCTGCAAGCCGTTGCCGCTCGTGCGGCAAGTCATTGCCGCTTGCACCAGCAGCTTGGTCGGCAGCAAGCCGAATTTCTTTAGGTATTGCTCACGTCGCGCAGGTTGGCACAGGCCTTGCATTGCCATCGGCAGGTTCCGAGAGATAGCCACGGCCATGAAAACCAGCCCTTTTGCAGTTTACGAACAGGCACTGATGCTGCGCGCACAGAGAAACGAAATTCTGTCGTCGAATCTTGCCAATGCTGATACGCCGAACTACAAGGCGCGCGATTTCGATTTCGCATCCGCCCTGCGCGGTGCACAGGCGGCGTCGCCGGCGGTCACCCGAACGAGCGACCTGCACATGGCGGGCCTCAACACGAACCGGCTGGGTGCCGAGGTGCAATACCGGCTGCCAATGCAGTCGTCGCTGGACGGAAATACTGTCGAGACCGACGTCGAACAGGCCGCATTTGCCGAGAACGCGGTGCAGTACCGGGCCGCACTTTCATTTCTCGACGGAAAAATTCGTACGCTGCGCTACGCGCTCAAGGGAGGAGAGTGATGTCGCTTTTCAAGGTGTTTGATATCGCCGGCACCGCGATGAACGCGCAGTCGGTCCGCATGAATGTAACGGCAAGTAACCTGGCGAACGCCGGTAGTGTCGACGGCGACCCGGACAATGTTTATCGGGCGCGGCAACCCTTGTTCTCTACGTTTAATGATGCGATGGCCGGCCAGGCCGGCGTCAGCGGTGTGCGGCTCGACGGAATTATCGAAAGCAACGCACCGCTGCAGGTCCAGTACCGTCCGGATCACCCGAGTGCCGACGAGAACGGAAACGTTTATATCAGCAACGTCAACACAGTGGAGGAGATGGTCAACATGATGTCGGCGTCGCGTTCCTACCAGAACAGTATCGAAATGGTCAACACGACCAAAGATTTGCTGCTGCAAACATTGTCCCTCGGACGCTGAGACAACTGACAAGGATAGACGATGAACGAGATATCGCCATTTGAGAACACCAGCGTTGTGGCACCGCCGCCGCAGCAGAGTCGCAACGACGAACTCGGTCAGGAGGATTTCATGACCCTGATGATTACGCAGTTCCGGAATCAGGACCCGTTCAAGCCGATGGAAAACGGCGACTTTCTCGGCCAACTCGCACAGTTCGGGACGGTGAACGGTATCGAACAACTCAATAGTTCGTTCGGCGCACTGCAATCGAGCATACAAAGCGAGCAGGCCCTGCAGGCGGCCAATCTCGTCGGCCACGATGTGCTGGCAGTAAATGACATCGGTTTCCTTGCAGAAGAGGGCAAGATCGCCGGGGCTGTGGATCTGGAAAGCAGCGCGAGCAACATACAGGTCGACGTCGTCGATGCATCGGGCCAGCTCATACGGCGCTTCGATCTCGGGGTGCAGGAGCCGGGGCTGGCGCGTTTTGCATGGGATGGCCGCAACGAGGATGGTGAACTTGCCGGGTCCGGCCACTACCAACTCGTTGCGCGGGTATCTCGCGGTACGTCGATCGAGCAGGTCCCGATCATGCTGGAATCGAAAATCGAGAGCGTCAACCTGGGTGGTTCCGGGCAGGGTCTGACGCTGAATCTGACCGGCGGCGATGTGCTGTCCTTTGGTCAGGTTCGCAGAATTTTGTAATTGGATAATTCTTCAGGAGAAGGTCAATGGTATTTGCAATAGCACTTAGTGGTCTGAACGCGTCGTCTGCCGATCTTTCAGTCACCGCGAACAATATTGCCAACGTCAATACGAACGGATTCAAAGGTTCCAGAGCACAATTCACCGAGGTTTTCGCAGTCGGCACGCAAAGTGTCAGTTCAAGCGCTTCTGGAAGCGGCGTGCGGCTGTCCGCTGTAGCACAGCAGTTTTCCCAGGGAAACATCGACTTTACCGACAACGCGCTCGATCTGGCGATTGGTGGCGAAGGGTTCTTCGTACTGAGTGACAACGGCGCCCGGAGTTACACCAGGGCCGGTGCATTCGGCGTGGACAATCTGGGCAATGTCGTCAACGCGGAAGGATTGCGGTTGCAGGCCTACCCGTTCGCCGGCAACGGCCTGTTCAACACGGGAACGCCGACAGACCTGCAGCTTGCAACCGGCGCCAATCCGCCCTCGGCAACCACGGTGGCCGACTTCGGGCTGAACCTGCCTGCCGATGCGCCTGTGCCCGCCAACCCGGTATTCGATCGCAACGATCCGAGCAGTTTCAATCACACGACCTCCGTGACGATTTACGACTCGCTTGGTGCTGCACATACGCAAACGGTCTACTTCATCAAGGACGCAGCCGCGAATACCTGGCAAACCCAGGTTGAGATCGACGGCACGACGGTTGCCGGGACGACGCCAATCGTGTTCGCGCCCGACGGAAGCCTGCAGTCGCCGGCGGGCGGATTGATGCCGCTGGCTCCATACACGCCGACAACGGGCGCTTCAGACATCAGCATGTCGCTCAACTTCGTCGATACGACGCAATTCGGCAGTTCCTTCGGCGTGAATACGCTGTCGCAGGACGGCTTTACCACGGGCCGCCTGACCGGTGTCAGCGTCGATTCCGAGGGGATCGTGTTCGCGCGCTTTACCAACGGTCAGTCGACGTCCCTGGGTAAACTGGCACTGGCCAGATTCATCAATCCGCAGGGCTTGCAGCAACTCGGCGATACTACCTGGGGCGAGTCGTTCCAGTCCGGAGACGCATTGCTGGGTGAGGCGGGCACAGCGTCGTTCGGCAGTATCCAGTCAGGCGCCCTCGAGGCGTCCAATGTGGACCTGACGGCACAGCTCGTCCAGATGATAACGGCGCAGAGGAACTTCCAGGCGAACGCGCAGGTTATTTCCACGGCTGACACGGTGACTCAGACCGTCATCAATATCCGCTAAGCGCTGGTTTACTGAGCAGGTCACACAAATGGACGAAATGATCTACCTTGCGATGACCGGTGCAAAGCAAACGGAAATCGCACAGTCCATCAACAGCAACAACCTGGCGAATATTTCGACCACCGGGTTTCGCGCCGATCTGCACTCGTTCAGCTCGGTTCCGATCGACGGTCCGGGCGTCGAGTCGCGGGTCAACGCCGTGGTCGAGTCTTACGGCACGGATTTTACAACCGGCGCGGTGATGGCGACCGGGCGCGACCTGGATGTCGCCTTGCAGGGGCGTGGGTTTATCGCGGTGCAGGACGCGGAAGGTAACGAGGCCTACACCCGTGCCGGCGATCTGCACCTCGATACCGGAGGCTTGCTGCGGACCGGCGCCGGGCACCTCGTGCTGGGCGACGGCGGGCCACTGGCGATTCCGCCGAACAACAGCCTGCTCATCGGCGGTGACGGCACAGTTTCCGTCCAGCCGATCGGGCAGGGCCCGGAAACGCTTGCGATCGTCGATCGCATGAAGCTGGTCGATCCGGATACGACCCGACTGTCGAAGGGGGCGGACGGATTGTTCCGCCTGCCGGACGGAGAGGTCGCCGCGGCAAACTCGGAGGTGCGCGTGACCTCCGGCTCCCTGGAGCAAAGTAACGTCAACGTGGCGAAGACGCTGGTCAACATGATCGAACTGTCGCGCCAGTACGAAATGCAGATAAACGTAATCAAGACATCGAAAGAAGATGCCGATGCGGCTGCGCAAATGATGCGAATCGGCTAGCGCTGCGGCAGACAGGAGATATAAATGACACAGGCATTGTGGGTGGCCAAGACAGGGCTGGATGCGCAGCAGACGCGCATGGCAGTGATCTCGAACAACCTGGCCAACGTGAACACGACGGGCTTCAAACAGGGCAGGGCGGTATTCGAGGATCTGCTCTATCAGAACGTGCGGCAGTCCGGTGGCCAGACATCGCAGGACACGGAGCTACCCTCGGGCCTGAACCTCGGCACCGGGGTAAGAATCGTCGCGACTGAGAAACTGTTTACCCAGGGCAGCATGAACCAGACGGGCAAGTCGCTTGACGTGGCGATCAACGGCAGGGGTTTCTTCCAGGTGTTGATGCCGGACGGGAATCTTGCCTACACCCGGGACGGCACGTTTCAGCAGAACTCCCAGGGCGAGGTCGTAACCGCGAGCGGGTACGTGGTGCAGCCCGGTATCACGATCCCGGACGGGGCACAGAGCATCTCGATCGGATCGGACGGCATCGTGAGCGTCCAGCTCTCCGGCGATCCTTCGCCGACCCAGGTGGGCACGCTGGAAACCGTCGATTTCATCAATCCCGTCGGCCTGCAGCCCATTGGCGAAAACCTCTATCGGGAAACCGCCTCCAGCGGTACCGCGCAGACGGGAACACCCGGGCTCAATGGTTTTGGTGCCCTCGCACAGGGAGTCCTGGAAGGCTCGAACGTCAATGTCGTCGCCGAGTTGGTCAACATGATCGAAACGCAGCGTGCCTACGAGATGAACTCGAAGGCGATTTCGACCAACGACCAGATGCTGCAATACCTGAACAACAACCTCTAAAAGGCCGCGCCATGAAACCGGTATTCAAAAACTTCAGATTGACGGCAGTCCTGCCAGCGCTATTTATGCTGACGGGTTGTTCGGTCGTTCCAGTGCTGGAAGACAGTTACGAACCGCCAATCCCGCGTGGGCCGCTTGCCGCACCGCCCACGTCCGGCTCGATTTACTCGCGTGGCACGGACGTTCGCCTGTTCGAGGACATCCGGGCAAGCCGCCTTGGCGACATACTGACGGTGCGGCTGGAAGAGTCTACCAATGCGACCAAAAACTCCAGTACTTCGACGTCCAAGTCCACGGCGGCCACTCTCGCGAACCCGACGATATTCGGCCGGCCGGTTACCGCAGACGGCATTCCCATTTTCGACGGCTCGCTGGGCGGCGACCAGACCTTCGACGGCAGCGGCGCAAGCAGCCAGAGTAACAGCCTGTCCGGCGACATTACGGTCACCGTGGTCGAACGTTACGCCAACGGCAACCTGCTCGTGCGCGGCGAAAAATGGGTCACCCTGAACCAGGGAAAAGAGTTTATCCGACTGTCAGGCATCATCCGGCCGAAGGACATCGCACCTGACAATTCGATTCTTTCCAGCCGCATCGCGGATGCGCAGATTTCATACAGCAGCAAGGGTGTGATGGCCGCTGCAAATCGGATGGGTCTGTTCTCGCGCTTTTTCCACTCGATTTTCCATCCCTACTGAGGACCATTGCATGTCAAACAGAAAGTTACGTCTTTCACGCGCTGCGATGGCCTCGCTGCTATTCATACTGATGACCTGTAGCCCCGCCGCATTTGCAGATCGCATCAAGGACCTTGCAAGCGTAGCGGGGGTCCGCAATAACCAGCTGGTCGGCTACGGGCTGGTCGTCGGGTTGGACGGCACGGGCGACCAGACGTCGCAGACACCATTTACCGTGCAAAGCATTGCCAACATGCTGAGCCAGTTCGGCATCAATCTTCCACCCGGAACCAATCCGCAGCTGAAAAACGTTGCCGCCGTGACGGTGCACGCGTCTTTACCGCCGTTCGTGAAGCCCGGGCAGCAGATCGACGTGACCGTCGCTTCGATCGGCAACGCCAAGAGCCTGCGCGGCGGGAGCCTGCTGATGACGCCCATGAAAGGTGCTGACGGCGGCGTCTACGCGATGGCGCAGGGTAATCTGGTGGTCGGTGGATTCGGCGCCGCCGGCAACGATGGTTCGAGTGTGACCGTCAATATCCCGAGTGGCGGGCGTATTCCCAACGGCGCGATCGTCGAGCGAACGGTGCCAACCGACTTCCTGACACGTGAGTCGGTCGTGCTGAACCTGCACTCACCGGATTTCACGACCTCCAATCGCCTCGCATCGCTGATCAATTCGCAGCTGGGCGAAGGTATTGCAAATGCCGTCGATGCAGTGTCTATCCACCTCCGGGCACCGAAAGTGCCGATGCAGCGAACGGCATTTCTCGCGCACATCGAGGGACTGGAGGTCGAGCCGGGTGAGGCGCCAGCAAGAGTCATCATCAACTCGCGTACAGGCACTGTGGTCATTGGATCTCATGTGCGCGTAACCCCGGCGGCCGTGTCACACGGTTCGCTCGTCGTAACGATCAGCGAAAGGCCATTTGCCAGCCAGCCGATCGCGCCATTTTCGAACGCCGGCGATACCGTTGTGTTGCCCGACTCGGAAGTCGATATCACGGAGGAAGACTCCAAAATGTTCCTGTTCGAGCCGGGCACGAGCCTGGACGAAATCGTGCAGGCGGTGAATCGCGTAGGTGCCGCTCCGGGCGACCTCGTCGCAATACTCGAGGCGCTCAAGCAGGCGGGCGCGCTGCGCGCAGAACTGGTTGTGATCTGATTTCGAACGATGACTGCTTCGATAACAGACTTTTCGCATTTCCAGGCGCTGCGTGCTGGCGCCGAACGGGACGACCCGGCCGCGATACGCGAGGCGGCCGGTCAGTTCGAGGCACTGTTCGTGCAGACATTGCTCAAGAACATGCGCGCAGCAAGCCTGGCAGAACCTGTATTCGGCGCCAGCGATCAACACGACATGTATCAGGAAATGCTCGACAAACAGCTGGCGCTGGAGATGACCAACGGCAAGGGGATCGGCCTGGCCGATCTGCTCGTGCGGCAGCTGGGCGGGAGTGTCACTGACGTTCCGGCGGCGGTCAAATCGCATGGCGTGGCCATCCCACAAAGCCCGTATCCGCTCAAGGTCCGGCCACAGTGGTCGGGCGCCGATGATTTCGTGAAGGACATCTGGCCACACGCGCAACGCACGGCTGAGCGGCTCGATGTGGCACCGGAAGCCATTGTCGCGCAGGCCGCGCTGGAAACCGGCTGGGGACAGCGGGTAATGCGCCGCGGCGACGGCGTCAGCAGCAATAACCTTTTTGGTATCAAAGCGGGCTCGAGCTGGAATGGGGATCGAATCTCACGCCTGACGCTCGAATATCGAGACGGTATCGCCGCAAGGCAAGTTGAGGAATTTCGGTCCTATCCGTCGCTCGCCGCAACGTTCGACGACTACGCAACAGTATTGGCGGATAAATCCCGCTATCGCGATGTGATCGGCAAAGGCGACGACATCGGAGGATTCGCTTCGGCATTGCAGGATGCCGGTTACGCGACGGATCCCGCATACGCGGAAAAAGTTATGCGAGTAGCTGGTAGCGATACGCTGCGCGACGCGTTGGCCGGGTTAAAGATTCAGAACGATGCGCCGATAAATCGGGAACTACCGGCGGGTGCTCGATGAAACCGCTATTGAACGGGTGTAACTATGGCTGACCTCCTGTCGACCAGCCTGTCGGGAATGATCGCGTTTCAGCGCGCTCTCGATCTGACGGGTCACAACATTGCCAATGCGAATACGCCAGGCTATTCGCGGCAGGTTGCCGAGTTCAGCGCGCGCGAAGGCCAGGGCAGCGGCAACGGGTTCATCGGCTCCGGAACTGCGATTACGACTGTAAAGCGCAGCTACGACGCGTTTGTCGGCGAACAGTTGCAAGTCGCGACGTCATCGTATTCGCGATTCAATATCCTCGAAACGCTGGCAGCAAGAGTCGATACGCTACTGGCCGACCCGCAGACCGGACTCAATGGCTCATTGCAGTCATTCTTCAATGCGCTGCAGGACGTTAATAACGATCCCGCGTCGATACCTGCGCGTGAAGCGCTGCTCGGTGAAGCAGAAGGGCTGACGAACCGGTTCCAGGCAATGGATCGCACGCTGCAAGACCTCGGCAATGAAGTTAGCCAGCGCGTTTCGCAGTCAGTCCGGGATATCAATGGATTATCCAGTGCCATCGCGGAACTGAACGATCGAATAGTCCTGGCGGAAGGTCGCGCTGGCGGGCAGCCCGCAAATGATCTGCTGGATCAACGGGACAAACTCGTACGCGAGCTTTCCAGCCATATCTCGGTGTCCACGGTGACTCAGGACGACGGCACGATAAACATTTACATCGGCGCTGGCCAGGCGCTGGTGAATGGCAAGTTTGCCAATCAACTTGGTGTCAGCGGAAGCGAGTTCGATCCGACCCGGCTCGAGGTCGTGTTTGAGGACAGCAGTGGTTCGACCGCTATTAGCGGTTCCCTGACCGGTGGCACGCTGGGCGGTCTGCTGGAGTTTCGCACCCGCATGCTGGACCCGACCCGGCAAGCGCTGGGAGAAACCGCGCAGGCACTTGCGGGGAGCTTTAACGAACAGCATCGCGCCGGCATGGATTTGCGAGGCGCTCTGGGTGGGGATTTCTTCACCGCGGCAGCGCCAACAGTCCTGCGCTCATCCGGCAATACGGGAACTGGAATCGTTGACGTGTCCGTGCAGGACCTGGCGCTGATGTCGAACACCGACTACATCCTCGAATTCGATGGCGCCGCCTATTCGCTCTCGAGGGCAGACAACGGCGCGCCGGTGCCGATGGGTGGCAGCGGCAGCGCGGCCGATCCCTACACCGCCGACGGCTTGAGTATCGTCATCAGCGCGCCTGCAGCGGCCGGGGACCGGTTCTTGATTCGCCCTGCCGCCGACGCGGCAGCGTCGATCGGTGTCGCCGTTGCCGATCCGCAGTCGCTTGCGATTGCCAATCCGGTGCGCACGCTACTGGCGGATACCAATATCGGCGATGCGTCGATTGGCCCGGCGCGCGTCGTCGATGCCACCGACCCGAATCTGCTGACGACTTCCGTTATCCAGTTCATCGATGCCAACACCTATTCCATCGACGGTGCAGGTGCCTTTGCCTATACGAGCGGCGATCCGATCGTCATAAACGGCGCGGAATTCGCGATCGACGGAATTCCGTTTGCCGGGGATACCTTCACGCTGGAGCTGAATGCCGGCGGCACGGGCGACAACGCCAACGGCCAGTCGCTCGTGCAGGTGCAGTTCGACTCGATTCTCGACGGCGGTACGGTGAGTATCAACGAAAACTACGGTCAGCTGGTTGCCGCCGTTGGCAGCACCACCCGCCAGGTTCAATCGAGTCTCGACGCGCAGTCAGTCATTCTCGAAAACGTCAACGCCACCTACCTGTCGAAGTCCGGCGTAAACCTGGACGAAGAGGCCGCAAACCTCGTGCGTTTCCAGCAGTCCTACCAGGCGGCCGCGCAGGTTGTCGCCGTTGCGAATACGCTGTTCCAGAGCCTGCTTGCGGCTACGGGACGATAGGTATGCGAGTTTCTACTATCGGGGCGTACAACCAGGGTGTTGAGCTGATGCAGCGCCTGCAGGTTGCGCTCGATCATACGCAGCGTCAGATTGCGTCTGGCCGGCGATTGCTGACGCCGTCGGATGACCCGATCGCGGCCGGTCGCGCGTTGAATCTCCGTGAATCGTTGTCGCAGCTCGTGCAGTTCGACCGCAACGCGAATCTCGCCGGAAGTCGACTCGGCTACGAGGAATCGGCGCTGACCAGCGCCAGCAATATTCTGCACCGCGTGCGTGAACTGGCTTTGCAGGCTAACAATGCTACCCAGACCCAGGAGGCACGCGAATTCATTTCGATCGAGATCCGCCAGCTCCTGGGTGAACTGGTCGACGTCGCCAATCAGCAGGACGGCAACGGCCGCTACATGTTTGCCGGTACGCGTGACGCTACATTGCCTGTTACGCACACTGGTGGCAGCTATGTTTATAACGGCGACCAGGGCCAGCGGCTGGTGCAGATAGCCGACAATCGCCAGGTCGCCGACGGCGACCCCGGCTCCGAGGTGTTCTTTCACGTACGTAACGGCAACGGGACTTTCGTCGCGACTCCTGCCGCTTTCAATGCCGGCTCCGGCATCCTCAACGCGACATCGGTCGTCGATGCAGCTGCGTATGACCGCGACACATATACGATCCGTTTCATTGACCCGGTGAACTACGAGGTCCTTGATTCGTCGGCCGCCGTTGTCGCGAGCGGCGCATGGCAGAGCGGCGACAGCATTGCATTCAGCGGACTGGAGGTGGCCATCACCGGTACGCCAGCCGCTGGCGACGAGTTCGTTGCGGCGCCCAGCAAATTCCAGGACATCTTCACGACCGTGTACGATCTTGCCGATGCCGTTATGATGACGGCAGACGACGACCAGTCCCGCGCTGCTCTGAATAACAGCGTGAATCTCGGCCTGCAAAACCTCGATCAGGCGCTCGGACGCATTCTCGAGGTGCGAACGAGCGTCGGCTCGCGCTTGTCGGCGGTGGAAATCCAGCGCGATACGAACGAGGCGTACGCCCTTACCACGCAACAGACACTTTCCGAACTGGAAGACCTCGACTACGCGGAGGCGCTGTCACGTCTGAGTATCCAGGCCTCCGTTCTCGAGGCCGCGCAGGCGTCTTTCGTGCGTACCCAGAGTCTATCGTTGTTCAATTTCCTGTAATGCCGCGCGCAGTTCGTGCGCCGCATCACAATTTGAAATTTTTCGACTAAAGAAACCGGCAAATCGGTCGGTGCCATTTTTCGCACTTCGCGGGAAATATCAAATTCATTCTCAAGATTTGTCGGGCGCTACCGATAACAACAGTGTACGGCGGTCTTGAATGGATATCGTGGCCCCAGACAATGACTACCGGCGGCAATAGCAGACCGGGTATTTTAACTAGGAGTTTATGAAATGGCACAGTCGATCAATACAAACGTTGCATCGCTAAACGCGCAACGTAATTTGAATCGTTCGCAAGGTTTGCTAAATCAGTCACTGGAAAGGCTGTCTACGGGCCTGCGAATCAACAGCGCAAAGGATGACGCAGCTGGTCTCGCGATCTCCGAGCGTTTCACCACGCAAATTCGAGGGCTGAATCAGGCGGTCAGAAACGCCAGTGATGGCATCTCGCTGTCACAGACCGCGGAAAGCGCGCTGGCCGAGTTGACCAACAACTTGCAGCGTATTCGCGAGCTTGCCGTGCAGTCGGTAAATGCCACCAATTCGGATTCGGACCGTGCGGCGCTGCAGGACGAAGTAGCGGAACGCGTCGCAGAGGTTGACCGAATTTCCAAGCAAACGAACTTCAACGGCGTCAAGGTCCTCGACGGATCGTTCGGTACTGCAATCTTTCAGGTTGGCGCAAACGTGGGTGAGACGATTTCCGTCAGCCTGACTACCGACGTAACTGCATCGGCCATCGGTACCGTTAATACCAACGCGACCAATGGCACGTTCAGCTTTGCCGACGCGGCGAGCACGGATATTACGCTCGAGTTCGGCGATGGCACGACCGCGGATGAATACGGATCGGTCGTAATAACGGCCGACTCGACCGTTCAGTCAACCGTTGATCAGATCAACGAAGCAAACCTGACGGGCCTCTCGGCTTTCGTCAACGCCGCCGGTGAGATCCAGGTTCTGACCGACGTTGCGACAGACGTGACGTTCACGGAGTCCGGCGCCACCGGTGCCGATACGCTCGGTCTCACAGGTATCACAACGGCCGATGAAACCGCGGCTACTGCGACGACGCTCGATGGTGTGGATATTTCGACCGTGTCCGGGGCGAACTTTGCGATCGCACGCATCGACTCCGCGTTGACCGATGTGAACGGGCTGCGGGGCAACCTGGGTGCTATCCAGAACCGCTTCGAGTCGACGATCATCAACCTGCAAACGGTTAGTGAGAACCTGGCTGCATCGCGAGGACGAATCCAGGACGCCGATTTCGCCGCTGAAACGGCTGCGCTGACCAAGGCGCAGATTCTGCAGCAGGCCGGCGTATCGGTTCTGGCCCAGGCAAACGCACAGCCGCAGCTCGCTTTGAGCCTGCTCCAGTAAGCGATGTCTTAGGGCGAATCCCGAGACAGGGCGGCATGGAAGTCGCCCTTCTCAATAAGGAATTCAGGAGCTGAATATGTCGGAGCCAGTCACAAGGGCAATTCCTACCGGCAATGTCTCGATACCGGCAAACCGGCGCGCCGTAGTTCCAAGCGGCAGCGTTTCGGCTTCCGGCAAGGCCGAACCCGCCGCTGGCAATTCCTTGCCGGCGGTGGAGCAGCCGGAACTCGAACTACTGGTAGATGAGCTCAATACGACAACCCAGACGATCGGGCGCGACCTTCGATTTCAGGTCGATCTCGACAGCCGTCGATCCGTGATCCAGGTGCTGGATCGCGAGACGGGCGAGGTAATTCGGCAGATTCCGCCGGAGAAGGTCTCCACGTTCATTAACGAAAACGGCGGCCTGGCGATCAATCTGCTGGATGACATCGTCTGATTTCGCCATAGCCATGTCGCAGGCCAGGATTTGGCACGAATCTTGGAGCTGTGACGGTAACTGGAAATGAATTCAGACATCGGCGGAACTACAGGACAAAGACATGGCTAGCATTATTTCAACGGGCATCGGGTCCGGGCTGGACATCGCCGGTCTTGTGCAGCAACTCGTTGCTGCGGAAGGTCAGCCCGTTCAAAACCGCCTGGGTCTGCAGGAAGCGCGGGCCCAGGCACAACTCTCCGCATTCGGAACGTTGCAATCCTCGCTCGCGGAATTTCGCGACACCCTCGAAACAATGAAGGATCTGTCCAGCTTCCTGCAGCGCAAGGCAGCATCCAGCAACGAAAGCGTATTTACAGTTTCCGTCGACGAAAGCGCATTACCGGCGGACTACTCCATCGAAGTCGAACAGCTTGCGACGGCGCAGAAGCTTACCTCCGGGGAGTTCACCGATTCTGATACTGTCGTTGGCACCGGTACGCTGACCATTTCGGTCGGCGACGACTCGTTCGAGCTCGTAATCGACGACACTAACAACACGCTGGCCGGCATACGCGACGCCATAAACTCGGCGCTGGACAACACGGGCGTTGCGGCAACGATCGTGAATGCCGATGCCGGGAGTCACCTGATCCTGACCGGCCTCGTGACCGGTAGCGCAAACGCTATCACGGTGGCAGAAGCTGGCGGCGATGGGGGGCTCGACGCCCTTGTCTATGACCCTGACGGACCTCCGGGGCAAAACAGCCTGACCGAGACAAGCGCTGCGCAGGATTCGCAAGTTCTCATCGACGGATTTCAAATCGTCGGTTCGACAAATACGGTTACCGGCGCGATTGACGGCGTGACGATCAACCTCGTGTCCGAGGCACCGAAAGCGCCGGAAGCGTTGCTCGTCGAGAACGACGACAGCGCGGTGCGCTCTACGCTCGACAAGTTTGTCGAAACCTACAATACGCTGGTCGACAATCTCGATCAGTTGACCGCCTACAACGCCGAAGCGGAGACCGCTGCGCCGCTTCTCGGCGATGCGACAATGCGCAGCATTCGCGATCAGCTGCGGCGCGAGATGAGCGATGCGATCAATAGTTCCTCGCTCACATTCAGCACGTTGCGGGAAATCGGCATCGAGACGCAACTGGACGGCAAGCTGTCTATTGTTGAGGACGAGATTTCTACCGTGCTGGCTGATGACTTCGAACAGGTTGGACAATTCTTCGCGAGTTCCGATGGTTACGGCAGCCGGTTGTTTCAACTGGTCGATCGCTTCCTGCAAACGGATGGCATCATCGAGACCCGCACGGAGGGTCTCAATACGACCATTGAAGATATCAACGATCAGCGCGCTGCGCTGAACGAAAGACTGGGTGTGTTTGAAACGCGCCTGTTGCGCCAATTCAATGCACTGGATGCGCTCGTGGGCCAGCTGACGAATGTGAGTAACTTTCTGACGCAGCAACTGGCGAGCCTGCCGACCGTGTCCGGCGCAAACAACTGAAGTAGAAAGGGCATTTAATGAGCGATGTAACTGGACTAACTGCGGTGAATGAGTATCAGAAAATGAATACCCAGCATGAAATCGCCGCCGCATCACCCCATCGGCTGGTGCAGTTGATGATGGAACGAGCGCTGACCAAAATCGGTATTGCAAAGCGACAGATGGAGCGCCAGGCGGTTGTGGAAAAAGGCAAGCACATTGGCGATGCGATCGGCATTATCTGCGGATTGCAGGCCAGCCTGAATCACAAGCCGGATGCCAGTCTGGCGGGCAATTTTGATGCGCTCTACGACTACATGACGCGCCGCCTGCTCGAAGCCAACTTGCGTGACGATCCCTCCATTCTTGCCGAAGTAACGTCGCTTTTGCGCGAACTCAAGGAGGCCTGGGATGCCATCGGACCGCAAGTCAGCGACGACGATGCTGCTGTCCGGCTGGCTTGAAAACGGCAGCCGAAGAAATGACGGATGTTGCCGATGATACGGTCGCTGAACGCATTTCAGCAGTCAATTCATCACTCGAACGTGCCGCCAGGGATGCTCGCTGGGATGCTGTTGCGCCGTTGCTCAGCCAGCGCGAGCATCTGCTGGCCAGCTTGCCCGACGCGCGGCGCCGGGAGGCGCTCGTGGATTGCCATCGCGTTACCCGCCAGGTTCTGCAGCTGGCGCGCGAGGCGCGGCGGGCAGTTTCCGAGCAGCTGTGCGGACTGAAAAAGGGCCGCGCGGCCGCCGACGCCTACACTGCTGCCCGAAATGAGCAAATATAGTCGATAACGAACAAATATAGATTATAAATCGTGTCAGGCTATCGTATTGCACGACTCCGAACAGGTATTGCTGTTTTTACGGCAAGCACCGCCGTTTTTGTGAACATAATCACAATGATGTAACCCCGGCAGCGCTACCCTGCGCGCTCACTGTTCTACTTTGGCGCAATACCAATGAGGGTGGCCAGCTTGGGCGGAACTCAGACTACCGAATCGACGGTCATCGTCGTGGACAAGAATGCTGACCGTGCTGCACTGATCTGCGAACGGCTGCGTTTTCTCAACTACCAGCCTATCCTGGCCCCGGCGATGGACGCCGATATTGACGATGCCGATCAGCACAACGTTGCGATTGTCATTGGCGACGCGAACGATAAGGAAATGCGCAGCGTCGCCCGTCGCTGTCCACATACGCCGGTACTGCTCGCCATGAGCGCGCAGGCCGACGCAAAGCTGCCGGAAGCACTCGCGGATCGCCCCGCCTGGAGGCTCGATTTCCCGGTTCGTCGGGCGCAACTCTCACAGTTGCTGCACCGGGCAGCGCGCTACGACGGTGTGGAACGGCGCCAGACCATTACCGGCCGTTCACGTGCTATTCGCAAAGTGCGGCGCTCAATTGAGCAGGTTGCCGATTTCGATACGACCGTCCTGGTAAGCGGCGAGTCAGGCACCGGCAAGGAACTCGTCGCGCGCATGATTCACGATCGCTCGGAGCGCCAGGGAAGGCCGTTCGTGCCGATCAATTGCGGTGCAATTCCGGCGGACTTGCTGGAGAGTGAGTTGTTCGGGCACGAGAAAGGTGCGTTTACCGGCGCCATCAGCGCTCGTACGGGTCGCTTCGCGCTGGCCGAAGGCGGCACCTTGTTTCTTGACGAAATCGGCGACATGAGTCTGCCAATGCAGGTCAAACTGCTGCGCGTGCTGCAAGAGCGCTGCTTCGAGACGGTTGGCAGCAACAAGTCGCGGAAATGCAACGTGCGCATCGTCGCCGCGACTCATCGCGACCTCAGGGAGATGGTGGCGCAGGGCGAATTTCGCGAGGACCTCTATTTTCGACTGAATGTATTCCCGATCGAAATGCCACCACTTTGCAAGCGCGCGAGCGATCTTCCGCAACTGCTCGATGAATTGTTGCTGCAACATGGAACCAATGGCGACCGGCAGCTTCGCGTCAGCCCCGGAGCGCTGCGTGCACTGGCCGCCTACTCCTGGCCGGGCAATATCCGCGAATTGAGCAATCTCGTCGAACGGCTCGCGATCATGAAGCCCGAGGGCATTATCGAGACTGCCGACCTGCCGGAGAAATACGTCGCGGATTTACCACCGGAGATGCCGCAGGACGATTCCGCTGGCGGCAGCGCCGATTGCGGCGAAGATCTGAAGGGTTATCTGCAGTCCGTTGAAC
>JAHHOT010000147.1 GCA_018677555.1 Gammaproteobacteria bacterium
ACAATCCCGGCTGACTTTGCCGGAACACCTGCGCTTACCGTGCCCTGCGGCTTCTCAGAGAACACCATTCCGTATGCGCTGCAGTTCCTGGGACCGCGTCTGTCGGAAGCGCGCCTGTGCAGAATCGCGCATGCATACGAGCAAGCCACTGAGTGGCACAAACGCCATCCTCCGATCTAGGCAAAACAGCGGCCTCTTACGGCAGCTTCTGGCCGTTAGTTGCCCGCCATTTCGCTCGAGTTTCAATCTTCTGAACGACCGCTATTGAGGAATGCGGACAGTCAGGGCTCAAGCATGGAACATCATCGCGCCTTCCAAGCGTGCATTCACTGTACTTCAGTGACGCACCTGGCAGGGTCGGCCTCAGCGAGCACGTGGGGCATGTGTCCGGTGTGGATGTAGTCCGCCGCGAGCTTGCCTGCCATCGGCCCCCGCCCGAAACCCGATGACGCCAGTCCGCTAACGATGTACAGGTTGTCCCGGAGAGGAATCTTTCCGATGATCGGTGAGCCGTCCAGCGAAAAAGGCATGAGCCCTGCCCATGTTCGGGCAATGGGTAGATCAGCGACCAGCGGTACGACTTCTGCGGCGTGGCGCTTGTTGACGTCAATGCCCAGAGGATCAGGTTTGGTGTTGTAGCCTACGTCCTCACGGTCGCCGCCGAAGATGATTTCGCCGTTTCTGCGTTGACGCCCGTAGAGATGGCGGGTTAAACGCCGATCTCCCTTGTGGGTCAGATACGGCGGTGTCGAATCGTTGCCTCCATTGTCCCGGCTCCACGTATAGCTGGACTCAGCAGATGAGATGCGTTGAAAGAACCGCGGTGGAAGACGTTCGGTGGCCCACATCTGACCTCGAATCGGCATGATGGGTATCCGCAAGCCCAGCATCTGACCGACCGGGCCGCACCACGAACCCGTCGCAAGCACCAGGGTCTGGCAGATATACTCTGCGCTTTCGGTCCGAACTGAATACCCTCCTGTGCCGCGCACGACAATCGCAATTACGTTCTGGCCCGTATTGATCGACGCACCTGCTTTGCGCGCCGCATCGGCGAACGCTCTTGTGGATCTAACCGGATCCGCTTGCCCGCGACCGGGAGTGTAAAAATACCCGGCGAGTTCGAGATTGACCTCCGGTTCAATGGCCCTGGCTTCTTTCGGCGTTAACAGTTCGCCGTCATAGCCACCGGATCTCAGCGACAGTAACCGATCTTCGAGGAAATCGTGCTGCTCGTCGGTATGGATTCCGGTCAGCGAACCCGACAGGCGGAATTCCATGTCGTAGCCCATGTCGATTTGCAGTTCCTTGAAGATCTCCAGGCTACCCATCGTCAGGTAGGACTGCAGGTCCGGCGTGTTGCCCCAACCGGCGCCGCCCAGTCCGCCCATGTTTTGCCCCGACGCTTCGGAAGCAATATCACCGCGCTCCACCAGCGTTACGTCTCGTCCATGACGGGCCAATTGGAACGCGGTTGCGGCGCCTGCCATACCGCCGCCGATGATCAGCATGTCTGATTCACGCATCGCGTTCTGTGCCTTGACGCCGATTGGCAGCCAGCTGGCAACGGCCAGTGATCCCATGCTTGCGATAATGCGACGTCTATCCGTATTCATCGACGATGTGCCGCGCGTTCAGCCGATCAGAAATCGAAGTTGTGCCGCAACACGAGCTGGTACTGACGGCCGAACGGGCTGTGCGTGCGCGCGTCGAAGTTCAGGTCCTGATCGGCAAACGGCGGTTCCTCGTCCGTAGCGTTGATGATATTACCGTGAATCGACGTGAGGCCCTGGTTGAACAGGAAGGTGTAGTAAACATCCACCGTGGTCCAGGAATCAATTTTGTCATTGAATTGCTGCGTGAGGGTCTTGTCGTCGTTGTACTCGTCGATGTGGCGGACGACGACCTTGCCGCTGTGATTCTCGTTCACGATCCAGTCCATGTAGAGGTTGCTCTTCCACTGCGGCAGCGGCACGGCGATGTTTTGCTCGTTTCGATTGCCGACGGCGTCGATCGTGATTGGCACGACCTGGCCGCCGACGACGCCGAGGATGCCGCTGATGTCATAGTCGAGCATGTAGCTGTAGTCCAGCCCGAACAGGAGGCTGCCCGTAGCGCCGACATCGAAGCCGAGACTGGCGCGCAGGTCCACACCGCTGGTTTCGACCGTCGGTGCGTTTATGTAACGCGAGATGACCTTGCTGATCTCCCCGCTTGCGTTCACCGGGTTGTCCGCCGGCAGTGGATCACCCGGCAGCCGGTTGCGCAGGATATCGGCATCCCGGCAGCCCGGATCGAGAGTCGGGCATAGAACGTTTTCGATGCTGACCTTGGTCTGGGCATTTTCGATCGCGATGACGTCCTCGAAATCGATGTTCCAGTAATCAAGTGTCATATTGAACGGCCCGAGGTCACTGAGGACGAGACCGATGTTGAATGTCGTTGCCGTCTCCGGTTTCAGATCCGGGTTACCGGTCTGGTCGACGCCCTTGAAGCCCGTCGTGCCCTGGTCGACCAGCGCGATCAGGTTGGTCTCCTGGTTGAAGCGCTGATGAAGGGTCGGTGCGCGGAAGGTCGTGCTCGCCGAGGCGCGCAGGCCGACCGAATCGTTGACCTGCCACAACAACGCGAGTTTCGGATCCCAGGTATCGCCAATCTGATCCCCGTAATCTTCGTAGCGCAGTGCGACCTGCGCTTCCCAGCTGTCGCTTAGCGGAATAGCCAGCTCGCCAAACACCGCGTAGACATCCTGAGAGTCGTCAGTTTCGATACCGCCGCCGACGAAAATGAAGTTGTTCGGAATCAGTGCTTCAGGGTTGCGCTTGACCTCGAGCGACTCGTCGCGGTACTGCACACCGAATGCGCCCTGCACCGTGCCGGCGCTCATGTCCCACAGGTCGCGCGTAAATACCGCGTCGAGTACCAGCAATTCGGCCGTCTGGTCGAGGTCATTGCTGCTACGCATGAAGTTCTCGACGGCCGGGTTGTTGATGAAGGCCGGGTCGCTGCCAAAGCGGGTGCTGAACGGGTTGAACCACATGCAGTCGCCGACGCCGGGCGTGCCGTTTACCGTGTCGCAGTTCGGGCCGCCGAGTCCGTCGAGGCCGTCCGAGAAGCGTTGCTGCAGAACGGTCGGGCTTGACTCTTCGACGTTGTTGCTGCTGTAGCTCAGCGACGTGTCGTAGGTCCAGTTTTCGCCGATGAGCCCACGGAATCCGCCGACGAATCGATAGGTTTCATAGTCGCGGAACGACGGCTCGGTCGGATAGGTCTGGCCGAACGGGCGGCCGAGGTAAATGCCGGGTACGCCGTGCGGGTTTGCCGGGTGGGTGGCCGGGATAGCCTCGAATCGCAGCACCGGGAATGACGGCGAGTTGCCGATGCCGCTGACGTCGACCCGGTAATACGCGGCTTCGCCATAGAACTCGTGGTCCGCGCCGATCGCTGCCTCATAGGTCGCCCACAGGTTGATCTTGTCCTGCTCGTCCTGCAGGTGGTAGTGCTCCACGAAGCTGTAGCCGCAACGGCCGACGAACGCCGGTGTGCCGATATCTGCCGTACCGCCAAGCGCGTTGAAGACGATGCCCTCCGGCCCGCAGTCCGGCGCGGGTGACGCCGGGTCATTGGCGATGATTGGTAATCCGGCGACCGGCGCCCCGGCGAAGAACCCGGTCGTCGGGTTGGCCAGCGGGATAAACGCGCCCGGCGCCGCCAGCGTGGAAACACCGCGATTGGCGTCGAGCTGGCCAACGGTCCAGTCCACCTCGTCGGCGACCATCTGCTCGACACCGCCATAGGCGGCTGCGATGACCAGGTTGCTGTTATCGCCACTCCAGCCCCAGATGCCGCTGATGTCATAGTTTCCGGCGCCGCCGTCGGTCCGGTCACGGTATGTCGCCTGTATTTCGAGCCCTTCGAAATCGTTACGCGTCAGGAAATTCACAACCCCTGCGACCGCGTCCGAACCATAAGTCGCCGCCGCGCCGTCCTTCAGCACTTCGATGCGCTCTACCGCAATGCCAGGCACCAGGTTGATGTCGACAAACGAAGCGCCGGAGCCGGCCGACGTCGCATGAATTGTGTTGCGCTTGCCGTTGAACAGCACCAGCGTTTTGTCGAGGCCGAGGCCACGCAGGTTCATATTGGCGGTACCAGTGTTGCGGTTCTGGCCACCCAGCGCGTTGGAGCGGTTTTCGGAACCGCTGTTGATGGTCAGGTTGTTGACAATGTCCGCTGTTGTTGGCGCGCCGAGGGCTTCTAGATCGTTGCGTCCCAGCGACTCGATTGGCAGTGCCCCGGCCGTGTCCGAACCCTTGATATACGAACCTGTGACGAAAATCTCTTCGATCACTTCGTCGTTGTTGTCGGACTGGGCCAATGCAGCGAATGGCAGAAGGATGATGGCGGCGACCGCGGTAAACAGGCGCGCGTGGCGTAGGTCAAGACGCATACGAGGCTCCCCCGAGCTGATTCTTCAACGTAGCAAAGGATCAGGAATACTGTGTATGTTCCTGAATCCGTGAGTGTTCAGTATACCACTGCCAGCGCCCCAGAGCGTTCCTCCGGATTGATCCTCCCCGCTAGGCCATTTGGCCGGCCTGCACAACGCGATTCTTGCGGCGCCACACATCCGCTACCGCAATCGCGCTCATGTTGAAGATTCCCTTGGCCGTCGATGACGGCGTAACGATATGCGCCGATTTCGCGGTGCCTGACAGGATCGGTCCGATCATCAGCACGTCGGTAACGGAACGCATGAGCTCAAGCGCTATGTTCGCCGCATCCAGGTTCGGCATCACCAGGAGGTTGGCGGACTCTGTAAGATTGCAGTTTTTGTTGAGGGCATCGCGAACGCTCTGGTTGAGCGCGGCGTCGGCGTGCATCTCGCCGTCGACTTCGAGGCCCAGCGTTACACTGCGTAGCAATGCCGCCGCCTTACGCATCTTTTTGGCCGACCTGGCTCTCGACGATCCGAAATTGGAGTGCGACAGCAGCGCAATTCGGGGCCGGATGCCAAAGTCGCTTATTCGCCGGGCACTCGCCATCGTTATATTGACGATCTGTTCGGCCGTGGGATCGATTCCGATGTAGGCATCGGTAACGAAGATCGGACCTTGCGGCAACACCAGTGCCGCCAGTGACGAGATGTACTCGCCCTCCTTTTCCGTGCCGATGACCTCGATGATGTGCTGCAAGTGATGATCGAAGCGACCCTCCGTGCCGCAGATCATCGCGTCGGCGTCCCCTTTTGCGACCATGCAGGCGGCGATGACGGTCGTATTGGTGCGCATCACGGTCTGTGCAGCTGCGACGGAGACGCCGCGACGCGCAACAAGCCGATGATAGGTTTGCCAGTAGTCCTCGTAACGCGGGTCGTCCTCCGGATCGACCAGCTCGAAGTCCCGGCCCGCCTTGAGATCGATACCAAGGCGACTGAGTCGCTTTTTAACGACTTTCTTGCGCCCGATCACAATCGGGCTGGCAATGCCCTCGCGAACGACCGCCTGAACCGTTCGCAATACCGTCTTGTTTTCACCTTCCGCGTATACGAGCCGCTCCTGGTCACGCCTCGCGACGTCGATCACGGGCTGCATGAACATCAGTGAACGATTACTGAAGGCCTGCAGCTGCTTCCGGTAATGTTCGAGATCCTCGATCGGCCGTAGCGCGACACCGGAGTCCATCGCTGCTTTCGCAACCGCAAACGACACGTCCACGAACAGGCGCGTGTCGAACGGCTTCGGGATCAGGTAGGTGCGTCCGAAACGCAGTTTCTCGTCTTTATAAACGCTTGCGACCTCATCGGTCGATGCATGCTTCGTGATCGATGCGATCGCGTCGACACAGGCCGCTTTCATCTCTTCGTTGATTGCTGTTGCGCCGACATCGAGGGCACCGCGAAACAGAAACGGATAGCATAGGACGTTATTGACCTGGTTCGGATAGTCCGACCTGCCGGTTGCGATAATCGCGTCCGGGCGCGCCTCGAGCGCTACTTCAGGCAGGATCTCGGGTGTCGGATTGGCAAGCGCCAGGATAAGCGGGTCGGGCGCCATCTTGCGAACCATGTCGCCACTCAGCACGTCGGGTGCCGACAGCCCGAGAAAAATGTCCGCGCCCTCGATCACGTCGTCCAGCGTTCGCCACTGTGTCTTTATCGCGTAACGGTCTTTGTATTCATTCATGTCTTCCTTGCGGCCAACGTGAACGACACCCTGCAGATCGACGAGCGTGATATTTCTCCGCGGCAAGCCGAGCTCGACCAGCAGATTCAGGCACGCGAGGCTGGCGGCTCCGCCGCCGGTCGCTACGAGCTTCACCTCGCTCAGTTGTTTGCCCGCCACTTCCAGGCCGTTCCTGACGGCAGCGGCAACAACGATCGCTGTCCCGTGTTGATCGTCGTGAAAGACGGGAATGTTCATGCGCTCACGAAGCGCGGTTTCAATGACGAAGCACTCGGGCGCCTTGATGTCTTCGAGGTTGATCGCACCGAACGTCGGTTCGAGCCTGGCAACCGCCTCGATGAATTCCTGCGGGTTCGATTCATCGACCTCGATGTCGAATGCATCGATGTTCGCGAATTTCTTGAACAGCACCGCTTTGCCTTCCATGACCGGTTTCGCGGCGAGCGGACCTATATTGCCAAGCCCCAGGACCGCCGACCCGTTGGTGATGACGCCGACGAGATTGCCGCGTGCCGTGTATTTTGCCGCATCGAGCGGATTTTCTTCGATACGCAGGCATGGGTACGCAACGCCGGGCGAGTATGCCTGCGACAGATCGACCTGGTTCGCGAGCGGCTTTGTCGCGCTGACGGTCAGCTTCCCGGCAGGCCTGGCACTATGGTAGGCGAGCGCGCTTTTTTCCAGAGAATCGGACATTGTGACCCCTCTCGGCGATTATTATTGTGCGAGCATAAACGACAATCAGTTTACGCCGATTCCGGGACCTGTGGCGATTCGGGCAGGGGCTACAACTTCAGTAGCTGACACATCGCGCTGCGTTGTACTCGTGGGCGGTGATCTTGCCGACTCTCGATGAACCGTAGCGCTTGATCTGCATTACGCCGCCCTGCTGCTCGCAAACGGCAGCACGAAGTTGAAAGCTCTCACGTGCAAGGATGAGTTTGTCGGCGCGATCATAGCTTTGCTCGACCCGTTGCTCGCCGGACAATGTTGCACAGGACGCCAGCATGATGTGGCCAGCCGCGATAGCGCTGAGTGCAACGGATGAGCCGAGCGGGTGTTGCACGTGGTGGTGACACCACCGGCGAACAGAGAGGATCGTGCTTACTAGCGGGCGGGCGATATTAAAATGGCACGTCCTTGTGCCATGCTCTTTCAAAAAGGACAGACTTATCATTTCCATGTCCACGAAATCACCATACTCATTTAGACGTATGTGCGCTGCGAACCTGTCGGACAAACGCTGGTCGAATTCTTAAACTGCTAACTGGTTGGCATTACGCGCGTGATTAGCGTCACGCATCACCGCAATTGTTGCGCCGACTGCGCACGTCCCGGCCTCTGAATGCGCAGCAACGGTCCCGCACACTGGAATATGTGAAATATCGTGAGCTGTTGTAAGTTAATGAGCAACAGTCCGCACACCGTGACGGAGATGGTATTCATGAAAACGATTGACAGAATGTTGCTGGCAACACTTGCCGCGGGCATCTGGCTGATTATTGGATTGCAGCTGATGCAGCTGCAGAATGCCGTGGCGCAGGAGAGCGACGCACAGGTCGAAGCGCAGGAACAGACTGACGCGCGAGTGCCACCAACCCAACTGAACGCCAGCGAAATTGTCGGGCTGGATGCCCGGATCGAGCGGGTTTTGCGGGACCGGCAGCTGACGCCACGGTCGATCTCCGGGCTCGATCAGCACATACGGTCCGTTGTCCGGCGATGCCGCGTCAACGGCGGCACCCGGGGTAACCGGATTTCGAATGCGAGCATCAGCTGCTAAAGCCCGGGTAATTTTTGTTTGCTATGCTGCGGCTTCGAGAGTCCGTCCCCAATACCAGACGCACGGTGAACCATGCCCGACGAGCAACGCGACTGGAGCGTGTTTGCGCTTCTTTTAATCGACGTCCAGCACGATTTCTGGAAAGACGGGATGTCGATGCCGAGGGAGACGTATGAAAGCAATGTCGCACGCCTGCTTCGGGTATGCCGCTCCGAAAATATCGACATTGTCCACCTGCGCGCGTCATTCAAGGCAGACAAATCGGACTGGATGCTGCGCTACAAGTATCTCGACAAAATACCTTGCATTGAAAACACGCCAGGCGCTGAGCCGTTCGACTGCGGTGCAGCCCAAAACAGCGAACCCGTACTTTACAAGCAATCTTTCGACGGCTTCCACAATCCGGAGCTCGAGCAGGTACTGCGTGCGGGCGGCAAGGAATTCCTGCTCGTTGCCGGCCTGGTTACTTCAGTGTGCGTGCTTCTGACGGCCGCAACTGCGGCGCAGCGCGGCTACCTGGTTGCCGCCGTCGAAGATTGCTGCGCAGACCAGCCAGGCGCCCACGAACACACGCTGCAGCGTTACCCGTTTGTCTTCGATCGCGTCGGCAGCAATGCGATCCCCGATCACTTCGCCGCATGGCGGGAGATGCTCGCGGCCAAAGCCGGGCAGTGAACCCGGCGCCGGAACGCTTCAGGCGGTCGCTTCCCGCTTGTTCAGGAATGCCGCGACGAGGCCAAGCACGATCAGCAGGATCGTTTCGTAAACAATTTGCATGACCACGTGATTTCCGGGCATCGGCTGCACCACGTAGT
>JAHHOT010000240.1 GCA_018677555.1 Gammaproteobacteria bacterium
GTGCTTGGCATGTGCCCGGCACTTGCAGTGTCGAACACCGCCATCAATGCGCTGACGATGGGCGCCGCCACCACGTTCGTGCTGCTCGCATCCGGAATAAGCGTCTCCTTGTTGCGCGAATGGATACCGCGCGAAGCCAGGATCGTCAGCTACATCTGCATCATTGCGAGCTTCGTCACCGCGGTTGATTACACCATTCAGGCGATCAGCCTCGAGTTGCATCGCAGCCTTGGCGCGTTCATCGCGTTGATCGTCGTCAATTGCCTGATCCTCGGGCGCGCGGAGGTGTTTGCGTCGAAAAACTCTCCTGGCAGGACGGTTCTGGATTCGCTGGGCATGGGCCTGGGTTTCACTGCCGCATTGCTCTGGATCGGCGCGTTGCGTGAAATTCTTGGCGCGGGCTCGCTATTCGGTATGGCGCTTTTTCCCGGCACGTTCCAGACATGGACAGTCATGGTGTTACCCAGCGGTGGATTTTTTGCCATGGCTGTCTGGCTTTTGCTGGTGGACTGGTTGAAGAAAAAGGGACAAGCCAGACAAAACGAAGTGCTGGAGGCTAAATCATGACTGATGCAAAGCTCTGGTCCATCTTCGTTGATGCTGCGCTGATCAACAATTTCGTTCTTGCTTACTTTCTCGGCATTTGTCCGTTTCTCGGGGTGTCGTCAAAACTGGAAACAGCGACGCGTATGGGGCTTGCCGTCAGCTTCGTCATGTTGGTTGCGTCCATATGCGCCTATACGATCAATTTGTTGCTGGCTGCAGTCAACGCTCCGTATCTCCGGATCATTTCGTACATCCTCGTGATCGCCTCGACCGTGCAACTGGTTGAAATGCTCGTCAGGAAAATAAGCCCGGCGACGTTTCGCGCGATGGGCATTTATCTCCCGCTCATTACTACGAACTGCGCCATACTCGGCCTTGCCCTGTTTCAGACCAATCGCGGGTATGGATTTTCCCAGGCGGTCGTTTTTGCACTCGGCGCCGGGGCCGGTTTTGCCCTGGCTCTCGTGCTCATGGCGGGCATACGCGAAAAGCTGGAGCTTGGAAATGTGCCGGACCTCGTCCGGGGGACCGCCGCAGCCCTCGTCGTTGCGGGAATTTTATCGATGAGCTTTATGGGCTTTGCGGGGCTGGGGCGATGAGTCTCGTCCGGGACATCCTGATCGCAACGGCGCTGATCGCGGCTTTCGTCGTGTTTCGCATGCTTGCCGATCGTTACATTTCCCGCGGCCGAAAAACCACGGGCGAGTTCGCTGCCGACTGCGAGCACCGTGAATGTCACGCGCGCTGCAGCCAGAAGGGAAAGACGTCGAAGCCACGCCCCGATGCCGACATCGACACATCAAACAGGAGAGCATCTCATGCGCCTTGAAGACTATCCGACAGAGCCGCGGTATACCGCAACGGTATTGAGTAGCGAGAGAATTACCGATGACTCCGCCGACGCCGAGGTCCGCGAAATAGTGCTCGAGATCGACGAACACCAGTTCGATTTCGAGATTGGGCAAAGCATTGGCGTTCTCGTCGATGGGCCGAAAGAGTTCGGTGGAAGTGTACGGCAGCGGCTTTACACGGTCGCTGATACGCCACTGCCCAGTACTCTCGGTAAGCCTGAAATTACAATAGCTGTACGTCGTTGCAACTACATCGACGATTTTAGCGGTGAAGAATACAAGGGCGAGAACTCAAACTACCTGTGTGACCGAAGTCCCGGCGACAAGATCACGATCACCGGACCTTTCGGTATTCCGTTCGATATCCCGGAGGATACCAGCGCCAATCTGTTTCTGATCGGGCTCGGCACCGGTATCGCACCGTTTCGTGCACTGGTGAAGCATATTTACGCCGACAAACCGAACTGGCGCTGGCGCGGCAAGGTGCGTTTACTATATGGCGCCCATTCCGGGCTCGAACTGCTGTACATGAACGACAAGCGGGACGACTTCAGCCGCTATTACGACGAGGCAACATTCGTGGCGCTCAAGGCATTGAGTCCGCGGCCAAACTGGGCGGACCCGATCGCCTGGGATTATGCGATCGAGGAGCGGGCCGACGAGATCTGGCACATGCTGTCTGACGAACATACCTACGTTTACGTTGCCGGTCTGAAGTCCGTACGCGACGTTCTGGACGCGCTCTTCGGCAGAATGTGTGGCTCGGTGACCGCCTGGGCCAAAGTAAAGGCGCGCCTTGTCGAGCAAGGTCGTTGGGCCGAGTTGCTTTACTGAGATTAACTACTACCGAGAAATACAATGGGAGGCTCCGAATGACAAACGAATTGTCTGAGGGAAAAATGCCGGACCGCGTGGCGGCCATAGCGAAACGTGGCTTCGCCATATGGGCGGACGCCGATATCGAGGAGTCGCTAAAGGCACGCTTCGACGACAAGCGCATTCCCGTCAGAGGCGTACGCCACGTCCGCATCTGGGGGCTGCAGGTGGATGACGAAAAAGCGATACCCGGTCTCGAGCGCACCAGCATCCCGGATGAGGAGATCTGGGAAGTGAATCTCGAGGCCAGGGACGGATCGAGATTCGAGTTCGACTCACAGCTATTAAAGCCGGCAGAAGTTGACTAGCGGCCGAATCGGTCTTGCCGGCGCCAGCTTGTGAGCACAGCGCGAATCAGACGATAATCGTAGCCCCTGCAGTCTGGCCGCGTGTCCTTATGAGGAGTTCCGGGTGCTGAATCCGTGCTAATGCGCAAAGAAGCGACATGCATCGCTTGTGTTGCGGGGTTGCTGGCCCTGCTTTTTCCGGGACCCGAAACGGCGGCGAGCGACAGGGCGAACGACTTCGACGCCTTTGTCGAACGTTATCTCGAGTACCGCTGGCGCACGGACCCGGAAGCCGCCACGAGGAGCGGTGTGCACCGCTACGATTCCATTCTCGCCCGGATGAGCAAGGAGGACTTCTCGGCCCGGAGCGCGACGCTTGGCGAGTTCCTGGACGAGACCTTCGCCTTCGATAGTAAGGCGCTGAGCCACGATCAACAGATCGATCTGCAGCTCGTCCGCTCCGATATCCGGGTCCGCCGGGAGGACATTGATCGTATCCGCGACTGGCAGCGGAAGCCGACGATGTACATCCCGTTCGGCGGATTGAATGACCTGGTCAACGGGGAGTTTGCTACGGAACAGGAGCGCGCAAGGGCCTTGCTTGCCCGTTTGCAACAGGTGCCCCGCGTTCTTGGCGAAGGCAGGGACAACCTGGAACGGCCGCCGCGCCTGTTCACGGAAACGGCCATTCGCACGGCGCGACAGATGATTCCGTTTTACGAGCACGCGATCCCGAATTTCGCCGAGCGAAGCGGGTATCGCGTCTCCGAATTCAGGGCCGCCGCACAAATGGCGAAAGCGGCACTGCTGGATTATCTCGAGTTCCTCGAAGACGACCTGTTGCCGCGATCGAATGGCGCGATAGCGATCGGCAAGGAGTCGTATAATTACCTGCTGCGCGAATTGCACATGCTGGACGACGATTCGGATTCCCTTCTGAAAAAGGGGGAGCTGTACTTCCGGGAAATCGAACAACTGTTGGACGACACCGCAAGCGAGATTGATCCAGATAAATCCTGGCAGGAAATCACCGAAGACATCCGGGCCGACCATCCGTCCGCAGACGGCTTGCTGGAGGCGTATTGCGACGAGATTCAGCGTTCGAGATCTCATGTCATCGAACAAGGCCTCGTGACCGTGCCGCCGAATGAAGAGGTACGCTGCCTCGACACGCCGCCGAGCCAGCGTGCGTTCAGCCCTTTCGGGACGTTTCGCCAGCCACCGCCGTTTTCCGACAGCAAGGTCGGTTACCTGATTCTGCATCCAATCGATCCGGACCTGTCCACAGACGCGACCGAGAAATTGCTGCGCGCGCACGATTACACGTGGATTTCGGTGATTGCGCCGCACGAGGCCTACCCGGGGCATCATCTGCAGGCGCTGAAAGCGCAAGAGAATCCCCGCGTATTCCGAAGGGTGTACAGCGCGCCGATCTTCAGCGAAGGCTGGGGTCTGTACACCGAGGAACTGATGTACGAAACCGGGTTTTTCCGGGACCCGCAATTGACCCGGCTGACGCAGCTCCGGCTACGGCTGTGGCGCGCCGCGCGAATTATTCTCGACACGAAGCTGCATACCGGGCAGATGAGCTATGACGAGGCCCGGCAGTTCCTCGTCGATAATGTCGGGTTCGAAGAATCGTCAACGGCCGGCGAAGTCAATATTTACGTTTTCCGGCCAAGTTACGCCATCGCATACGTGGTCGGGTTCGGGCAAATCATGAAGCTGCGCGACGACTACAGACGCCGGAAAGGCGCGGCGTTCAATTTGCGGGAGTTCCACGACCGGCTGCTGACCCTGGGCTCCATGCCCATCCCGCTGGCGCGCCAACTGCTGTTGCCGGAGTGACTCGCCTGGCAGGTCAGCAGACCATTGATTGCCTTACTCTGACCATCAGATTTGCAGCATCTGTTTGGCGGCTCGTTCGCCCTCGTGCGACGCACCTTCCCACATCTGGAAGCCCATCAGCTCGGCATGCGCGAACGCGATGCGGCCATGGGGTTCGCGAATGATATCGCTCGGCGGCGGTTCCCCGTTCTTGCCGAAGAAAAAGCCCGGTGGCGTAACGACGTAGGCGTGGCCCTGGCGATTCAGCGTTATCCCGGCGATATCGCGGTCGGCATCGAACCCGCCCGGGCCGAACATCCTGGTGAACTGGGCGCGAATCTGCTTCTCGACCTGCGCGTAGCTCATGGAGAATAGTTTCATGCGCGCGGTCACACACTGCTGCTCGACCGGCAGGCCGGGAATGCAGAACGAGTTATACATCGTCAGCACCGTCGGTTTCGCCGGGTCCAGCGGCATCGGTTCCTCGCCATCGAGAATCATCTGTCGGCGAAGGGTGGTAAACCAGCCGAGGTCGTCGCCAAACCAGCGCACCGAAGCAACGCCCAGCTTGTCCATGAACTTCCAGTTACGTAGTGCGACATTGACGATCAACATGGGCGAATGCATGAATTGACCCATCGCTTCGCGGTGGGAATCCGGCAGGTCGGCAACTACGCGCTTGTTCAGATGTTGCTGGCCCGCCATGATGACCTTGTCCGCTGTGACCTTGCGCAGTTCACCGCTCTTGAGATAGGTGACGTTGACCATGCTGGCGGTATCCACGGATCCGTCATGATGGACATTGACGACCAGCGAGTTGAGCCGCATGCGCGCCGGCTGATTCGGTCGATCGAGCGCCTTCCAGTTGATTGGGTTGGAGATGATTCCCGTGAGCGAATTGGCCTCGCCAAAGACGTCCGGGATTATCTTGTGCACGATCGCGCGCAGAATGCCGGTATTGCCGCCCGGAAAGCTGGCGAGATGAACGTAGTCGGTCGGATCGCCCATGCCGAACTGGCGCGGATACTGGTTGACCCCCGGCTGTATGAAATTGAACGCCTGGAAGGCGGAGATCACGTCGGTGCCCAGGCCGCAGCCCATGGCGGCGGCGAACGGATTCAGGTATGCATCGATAGCCGGGTTGTCGATGCCCATCTCGTTTTTCATGAACTCCTTGTAGGTCATCGAGTCGAGCCATCGGTCCCAGTCCTCCCGTTCCGGGGGCTGGCGATAGAGTTCCATCCAGATGAGGTCCTGTTTGGTCTTGTCGTCGATCGGCACATCCTTGAAGCGATTCGACCAGGGATTGACCGCCATTGGATGCCCATCGTGGAACCAGCCGAGATCGGTTTTCTCCCATGCAATGTGCATCGGGGTGTAGGTATCGTGTGGAATTTTCAGATTGGAGTTGCTGGCCTCTTGCCATTCCAGTTCCATGGGCATGCCCACTTCTTCCCATAGCTCGGAGTACATGCCTATCTTCTTCGCGTCCTCCAGCGGCCACACGGCGCCGGTCGAACCCTGGGGCCCCCATAGCCTGTAACCGTCGACCTCGAACTCGTTGTGGCGAGCTTCGCCACCAAACATTGCGTGATTGTCGAAGATGATTACACGTGCATCCGGCCTCTCTTTCAGGTAGGTGTATGCCGCGGTCACGCCGGCAAATCCGGCGCCGACGATTGCCAGGTCATAGTGCTCGCCACTGTCGGCCGCTCTGCTGATGCGTTCGTCGAAATCCCGGTTTCTGAACGTATGCGCTGCGTTGACAACGTCATGGGTATTGCCGTTGGCTTTCGCATAGTCGCCGACGCCGCCGGGCCCGGTCCAGGAATCGTCGAGGTCGTTGAGCGGCGCCGCCATCGTCTGCGGAAACGCGGGCGGCAGTGGGGCTTTGCCGCGGGTTTTCGCTAACGCAGGCGCACTCGCGGTAAGTAACGCGGCGCCGCTGCCGATCAACGTGCCACCGACGAAATCGCGGCGGCTGATGGAACCGGGTTTAGCTTTGGAATCGTCGCTCACGGTCGGGTCCTCCCAAAAAGGTGCTTGTTAGATATCGAACTCGCCGAGCACGTACATTTCGCCATGCGACCACCACTCTCCGGCGATATTCTCCCACAGGAACAGCATCTTGAAGGTGAATGGCTCCATGTTGGCTTCGGCGGGGAAGGAGACATGGAAATTGACCCAGTCCCACCCGGCGTCGCCGTTTACGAAAGACTCGAAGGATTCTATCTCGACAAATGCGCCAATGACCTCTTCGTAGACGGGCCGTAATTCGTCGCGACCGATTTTCGTCTTGCCTTCGTTGTCCGTCGAAATAGCGCTATCGGAATAGAAGCGCGTGATGATCGGTTCCGGGTCGTTGTCGCGAAATGCCTGTTCCTTCATGTCGTACTTGACACGAATCGCCGCTTTGAATGCCGCCAACTCCGCGGCTGGGTCGCGCTGCACAGACGGGGCCGAGGTTGGCGCATTGCAGGCGGCGAGGGTGAGTAGTAACAATGTTGCGCCGATCGATTGACGAAACGTCATGCGTTTCTCCTTTTTACTGGTGAAGGCGTTGTCCGGCTGCAGAGAGTTCGCACTCAGTCCCAATTGAATCGAAGCGTGACGCCCCAGGTGCGTGGCGGAGCGTAAACCTGTTCGATGAAGCCGGCCAGACCCAGGTCGAGGTTGTACAACAGATAGTCTTCGTCCGTGAGATTCTTCAACCAGGCGGAAATGCTCCATTGGTCTGTGCCGTATGTCACGTTTCCATTCAGTACGCCGTAGGAGTCCTGCTTCGACACGAGCGAGTTGGTTCCTTCCATCCATTGATCGCCATTCCAGTTGCCGTCCAGTTGTACGGCAAAGTTGCCGCCGCCAGCTTCCCAGGACTTGCGCACAAGGCCGTTGATGCTGGTTCCCGGCGCCTGCGGAAACTCGGCGTTCGATGTGCCCGTACCGGGGAATACGGCCGGCACGAAGTCGACTTCCGAACTCAAAAATGCGGCGCCGAGGATCAGGTCCCAGCCGTCTCCCGGTGTCCAGAAGAGCTCGATTTCGCCGCCGCTCGCGGTGGCGTCGGAATTGGTGACCTGCGGGGTCAATCCGGTCAGGGAAAACGCCTGGTAGTCTTTGTAGTCGTAGTAGAAGGCAGTTGCGTTAAGTCTTGCCGTGCCATTCGCGAGGGTAGACTTAACGCCGATCTCGAAGGAATTCAGGACTTCTTCCTTGTGCCGGAGTTCGTCAATGGTGACCGCCGCCGCTGCCGTCCAGTTGCCACCCTTGATGCCGCGGTTCCACGACAGGAACCACAGCGTATCCTCGCCAGTGCGCATGTTGAGCTGCAAACGTCCCGCGTAGTCGCCGTAATCGATAATCGGGACGTCCGCGAAGGCACCGACCGCTTCGTCGGCAAGATCGAATATGACCGTTCCGCTCGGTATTCCCTGATCCTCCATGTTGAAGCTCGTCTGGAAGAAGTCGAGCTCCTTGTCGTCCTGCGACCAGCGCAAGCCGGCAATGAGGGTCAACGCGTCGGTAAGGTCGAATTCAACCTGGCCGAATACGGACCAGTTCTCGGACGTAATATCGAGGTCCGAACGAACGATGCCTTGCGGTGAACCCGTAATCGTGGCGCCCTCGACCTGGTTCGCCGTCACCATGTCGATATCCATGTAATAGGCGCCTGCCTGCCAGCGCGTTGCGTCCGTTTCACCGGACAGGCGAAACTCCTGCGTAAACTGCTGCACGTCCGCGGTCGTCGTGAACGGAAAGAAGCACAATCCACCGCAGGCGTCTTCCTGGTAAAACTTGTCGAGGTCCAAAAAGCCGGTGATGGAGGTGAACTGCATGCCGTTGTCGAAATCTGCCGAGACGTTGGCCCGGAGGTTCAACGTTTCCCGGTCGAAGAACGGATTTTCGTTCGACGCGTGCTTGTGCGGGTCGCCCGCCAGGGATGCGCCGCCGTCCAGCGGACCGGTGCCGCCCGCCAGGGGAACGCCGAGCCCGGTGTCGGGGTCGAAGTCGGCGAACGTGACGATGTACATGCCGGTCGGCACGTCGTCGTCTTTCGTGTAAGACGCACCGAGATCGATCAGGACCTTATCCGACGCATCAATCTGCAGCGAGCCGCGAATGGCATAGCCGTCTGCACCATAAGTATCGCGACCGGTTACCTGGGACCCGGTAAACGGCTCCACGCCGGCTTCGACGTAGCCATCGGACTGTTCCCAGCGGGCAGCAATACGTCCGCGCACTGCATCGCTGAAGGAGCCGCCAACAGCGCCTTCGATGCCGAGCGTGCCGAAATCGGAAACCAGCCCCTGCACATAGCCGTTGGTCTCGGTCTCGTCGGCCTTGTTGGTCACGTAGTGGATGAGGCCACCGGTCGCGTTGCGACCGAATAGCGTGCCTTGCGGGCCGCGCAGCACTTCGACGCGTTCCATGTCGTACATCTGCATGCCGACGGCGTTCATGCTGGACACGTATACGTCGTCCACGTACACGGCAATCGGTGCTTCGAGGTTGTCGGTGAAATTGTTCTGGGAGATTCCACGCAGGTTGAATATCGTGAATGACGGCGTAAATGTCTGAAGCTGCAGTCCCGGGATCTGCTGGCTTATTTCCTGCATGTTGTCGAGATTCAGTTCCTGTAGCTGAGTACCGGACAGGGCGGTAATCGCGATGCCCACGTCCTGGATATTCTGTTCACGCTTTTGCGCCGTTACGACAATTTCTTCCAGTACCTGGGCCGTTGCAGCAGGAACGGTAAACGCCAGCAAGGCCGACAGCAGCGCGCATAGCGCTTTCGTGTGATGGGTCATGCTCTTTCCCCCTGAAATCCCCGCCATTTCGCGAGTGTTCTAAAATTATAGTACGGTTGCGCGAACAATTATAGTACGTCCGTGCTATAAAAGATCCGAGGAACGAGCGGGCAACCGGGCGCCGATCCATTTGAGCAATGGCCGACAGGTAGTCATGGACGCAGAACCACAAAACAATGCGCCAGGCCCGAAAGAGGGCACGGCGACACGGCAACGGGGCAAGACCCAGGTCAAAAAGATCCTGCGGGCGGCGCGCTCGATCCTGATCGACGAGGGTTATGCCGGCCTGACCATCCGCAAGGTCGCGCGAAACCTCGACATCAGTGTTGGAAACCTGACGTACTACTTTCCCAATAAAGAGAAGTTGCTGCGCGCGCTAATCGCCAACTTGCTCGATGAATACCACCGGGGGTACCTGAAAGAGCAACAGCGGTTTCCCGACGATGCGCACGGGCGATTACTCGCCTACATCGAATACCTCGTTGCCGACTGCGACAAGTCCGAGGTGAGAGCGCTCTTTTTTCAGATCTGGGGCCTCGCAACGCACAGCGAGGTGGTTAACGAGCTTCGCGACCAGATTTATTCCCTGGCACGCGGGGACGCGATCGAGCTCATTGCGTCGCTGCATCCCGATGCGCCCGAGACAGAGATCAACTCGCTTGCGGCAATATTCATCGCGATGATCGAAGGGCTGCACGTCATCGGCGACCTGAGCGACGGTGTACTGCAATTGCCGGTGGATTTTCAACGCGAGTTCCGCAACGTGGTCTACGAAACCATGGTTCAGGGAATCGACCCGGACACGCAGAAGGGCGTCAATAAGCACCTGCCAGAAGCGCTGCGCCGGTTCTAGCCGGGGTGCGCGGTCAGCATCGACCTGTGACTCCGCTTCGAAGAAGGCCGGTGCCTGCATTAACGAGGTATGTGTTTTCCGAGATTTCAATGCCGGAGGCCGTGTACCAGAATGATATCCCAGCGTTCCGGAGACCCGCGACATGTCCTACCGATATCTCTTGTACATCGCCCCATTGCTCATCATCGCCTGTGCGTCCGAACCGGCCTACGACCCGCTGGACGACTACGAAGAACTGGACGCAAGTACGATTCTGGACGCGCCAAGCCCGCCGCCGGTCAGAGTCGCGCCGGAGAACCGCGAGGCGGTAGCACGAGGCGAGTACCTGGTGGAGCTGCTCGGTTGTGGCGCTTGCCACACGGATGGCGCGCTGGTCGGTGAACCCAGGGCGGATCGATCGATGGCGGGTTCGCGCGTCGGTATCGCCTACACGAGCCCGCTGAAATTTCGCAATCCCGGTGTCGTCTATCCCCCGAACATTACGCCGGACGACGAAACCGGGATCGGTCTCTGGACGAACCAACAGA
>JAHHOT010000135.1 GCA_018677555.1 Gammaproteobacteria bacterium
ACCTGGAAGGTCTTGATCATGCCGGTAACCGTACCGAGCAGCCCCATGAGCGGCGCAACCACGGAAATTACCTTGATAAACAGCAGACCCTTGGTCAGCGACGGCATTTCCTTAAGGGCCGCTTCGCTCAGCTTCAACTCAATGGTTTCGGTGTCGGCATTCTGGTTCGACTCGTACGCGGCCAGAACGCGGCCCAATGGATTATCGGTGCTCGCGGAATCACGCTTGAGCTGCGCTGCAACCTTGCGACCGTCAGCAGACAGCGCAATCCAGCGCCAGATGGCGATCAACAGGCCGATGATGCCGAGGCCAATAATGCAATAACCAACGATTCCGCCCTGATTGACACGCTCGCCGATGGTCGGCGATTCGACAAGCAACGCAAGAATGGAACCGCGGGTCACATCCAGCCCGAAAGTGACGAAGCCATCGGTCGCGTCCATCATGTCCGACGCCGAATTAGTGAAACGTGACTGCTCCGGCTGGCGTTGCAACTCGGTAATGTTGCGTGTAGTCGGATCGTACTGCAGGTAGCCACCGTCAAACACGATATTGAATACGCCGACCCGCGCAATCTCGCCCACCGAACGTTCGCCGTCCGCAGTCGCGAATTCCGTATTGAATTTCACGATGCGGCCGGACTCGGTGATTTCCCGTTGCAGTTCGAACCAGAGCCGCTCGATGTCTTCGATGGATGGCAGGGAGCTGGCGCTCGCCATTTTGCTTCCCAGTTGCACCAGGAATTGTTCCCGTTCGGGATACTGGATATTTGTCAGTGACGTGTTGAACCGCCCCTGTGCATCGCCCGATACGGTCTGCAATACACCGAACAACTCCTTGAGTGCGCCAAGGCGCTCATCGAGTGCGGCACGTGCGTCGACGATACTCTGCTGGTTTTCCTGAAACAGAGTCTCCAGCCGTTCACTGTTGGCTTCCTGTCGCGCCCGTTCCTGGCGAGCCTGGTTGAGCAAGCTTTGCTGTTCGTTCCGGGCCGCCGCAAAGCGCGCTTCACGCTGTCGGGCCTCTGCCGAGTCACGAGCCTGCCCGCGCTGAATTTGTTCCAGTAGCTCGGACATCGAGCTGGCGGTGTCCTGCGCGTTTGCGACTCCGAATGTGAGCAGCCCCGCGGCAATTATCAGTGCAATACGTTTCATTATTATGCCTCCGGATTAGCTGCTGGAACTGGGATAAGTATCAGCTCTGGCGCTATCAGCTGCCGTGCCATTCGCAGACCCTTGCGGATTTCACTGCGGTGTTCGTCGTCGAGAATTTCGTACTGCTTGGTCTCGGGATTCCAGTGACCGGTGATCTGCGAATCGTCCGACTGGAAGTACAGGCCGACACGGCCGATGCGCAACATATTGTAATCGCGCGTTGCACCGTCAATCGTCAGCGACTGCTTGTACCATTCGCTGCTCGACCCGTAGTCGTTCTCGATCTGATAGGCCTCCATCACCTTGCGGAATTTCTCGGCCACGCTGACGTCAGACCGCTCCATCGTATCCGTCAGGGTGCTCAAGCGATCGGTTCGCTCTTCCATCAGGAACGGAATGTCCAGCGCGATCGATTGCTCGAGGCCATCGATCATGCGTTCCATGAGTGGAAATATCTGGCGGTTGATGACGTCGACCTGGTCCATGGACAATGCAATGTCTTCAAGCGTTGCCTGCTGGCCGTTTGTCTGAGCCGTCATCAAGCGGTTGTAAACGCGCAGGCCGTCGATCTCCTTGTTGACCGCCCGATACTGGTCAGCAAGAGAACGAGTGCCCTCGACCACCTGATTGATTCGCTCTTGCGATTCCTGCGCGAGTTGAATCCGACGTTGATCGGCTCGCAATATGTCATCGACGCTTTGAGCGAAAGCGCTGCCTGCCACAGCGATAACAGCTGCTGCAACGAAAGCAGTTGTCATCTGGCGACTGCTGTATTTGCACCGTTTCATGGACACTCCTTAAAAAATCGAGTTCTAGTAATAGTTATGGATTTGATATTGGGAGAGGGATGCGCCCGGTCGACAGACTCTTGCACAACAAATCAGTGGTCGGCAGTACCATTTCTGCAACCCCCCTGACGCTCGCGACCCTCTCCACTGTCGCCGCGGCGATATTTTTTTATTTGACCCTAAATCAGTAATGATCGGACTGCTCAACCGGTAATGTTTTCCCGCCATTCCGGCCCGCTTGCCCGGGCCCAGCCTTGCTGGGTGTCAAGAATACCACATGCCTCGTATATCGCCAGCCTGCGCAACAGATTAAGTCTGTTGCATGTCAAACCGTCTGGATGCCTCGCTGACGTGCAAGTTCGAGCTTGGCGAGCGCTGCCAGATGAACTTCATCCGGGCCGTCGGCGAGACGCAGAGTGCGCACGCCAGCCCAGGCTGCAGCGAGCGGAAAGTCGCCGCTGACCCCGGCACCTCCGTGGACCTGCACCGCGCGATCGATCACCGCGAGTGCCATCGACGGCGCGACGACCTTGATCATGGCTATTTCCGCGCGCGCGACCTTGTTGCCGACTTTGTCCATCATGTCAGCCGCTTTGAGTGTCAGCAGACGTGCCTGGTCGATCTCGATCCGCGATCGCGCAATCGACTCCCGCACGGTTCCCTGTTCGGCGAGGGTACGACCAAATGCAACACGGCTGTCGGCACGATCGCACATTCCGGATATCGCGCGCTCGGCCATGCCAATCAGTCGCATGCAGTGGTGGATGCGCCCCGGGCCAAGCCTGCCCTGGGCTATCTCGAACCCGCGACCCTCGCCAAGCAGCAGATTTTCGGCCGGCACACGCGCGTCCTCGAAATGCACTTCAGCGTGACCGTGCGGCGCGTCGTCATAGCCGTAGACCGTCAGCGGCCGGACGACGGTGACGCCAGGCGTGTCCGTCGGCACCAGGATCATCGACTGCTGGCTGTGGCGTTCGGCATCAGGGTCGGTCTTGCCCATGAAGATGAGAATCTTGCAGCGCGGGTCCATTGCGCCCGACGTCCACCATTTGCGCCCGTTAACGACGTATTCCGCGCCATCGCGCACGATAGAGGCGCAGATATTGGTGGCATCTGACGAGGCCACATCCGGTTCCGTCATGGCAAAAGCAGAGCGAATTTCGCCACGCAGCAATGGCTCCAGCCATTGCCGCTTTTGTGCCTCGGACCCGTATCGCACCAGCACCTCCATGTTGCCGGTATCGGGTGCCGAGCAGTTGAAAACTTCGGAGCCGATGGGCGACCGGCCCATTAACTCGGCAAGTGGCGCGTATTCGAGGTTGCTGAGACCCGCCCCGTAGTCGCTCTCCGGGAGAAACAGGTTCCACAGCCCCGCCTGACGCGCCTTGTCCTTGAGGTCCTCCATGAGCGGCGGGATCGACCAGCGCGTGTCACCGCCGTCGACTTCGGCGAAATAGGCTGCTTCGTTCGGAAACACATGCTCGTCCATGAATCCGCCGACGCGGGCGCGCAGCTCCTGAACTTTCGGCGAGTAATCGAAATCCATGTTGTCTTCCTGTGTGATCAAGTGACGGTGACGCGACCGTCGCGCAGAATACTCCTATATAAGGTATGCGGCCACATTGACCGGCGAGCACCATGCGTCCATCCGCCTGGCAGCCGACATTGCGTACATTCCAATTTTCGTTTTTTGTTTCAACTTATATATTTGTGCACGATTCTTAATTTAAATTCTCTCTACGAACCAGCGTGCGGCGACGGGACTGACCGCTGGACGTGGCGACGGGGCGCGGCTCGGTTGCTGCCAAATTCGCGCAACGCGGTCATATTGGTATCACAAGTAACTGAAATACCACCAGTTGACATGCCAGGCACCTTCAAACATAGTCCGCGGCTATGCGTAGTCGCTCCCTTCTTCCTGTGCCGCAGCCGCTGCTCCTCGCCGGGCTGGTGCTGCTTATTCGGAGAAAAAGCGGGTAGCGCGTAATTGATCCAGACGAACACGCAAACCCCGCATCCAGAGAGGATCGTGGGGTTTTTTTTGAAACGGGAACAGACAAATGCAGATGTATTCGGAATCGGATGTAGACACGACCTGCCTCGAGGGCAAACGTGTTGCCATTCTCGGCTACGGCAGCCAGGGGCGCGCCCATGCGTTGAACCTCAAAGACAGCGGTCACGACGTGGTCGTTGGCCTGCGCCGTGAGGGGGCGAGCTGGAAGCGCGCCGTGGCGGACGGCCTCAAGGTCGAGGAACCGGCGGATGCCGTAAAAGGGGCGGCTATCGTGGCGTTCCTCACGCCGGATCTTGTTCAGGCCGCGCTCTACCAGGGCGTCGAAGCCAACCTGGAACAGGGGGCGGCTATTCTTTTTGCGCACGGTTTCAACATCCATTTCAAGCAGATCGAGCCGCGCGACGACCTTGATGTCATCCTCATTGCGCCGAAGGGACCCGGCGGACTGGTCCGTCGGCAATACGAGGAAGGCCATGGCGTGCCCTGCCTGGTTGCTGTTGAACGTGATCGCACCGGCAGTGCGCTGAAACTTGCCCTTGCCTATGCCCATGGCATCGGCGGGAGCCGCGCCGCCGTCATCGAAACGACGTTTGCCGAGGAGACCGAGACGGATTTATTCGGCGAACAGGCCGTGCTGTGCGGCGGCGCAACCGAACTCGTCGTGGCCGGTTTCGAGACTTTGGTCAAGGCCGGATATCAGCCAGAGGTTGCCTATTACGAGTGCATGCACGAGCTCAAGCTGATCGTGGATCTGTTGCACGAGGGCGGACTCCGCAAGATGCACGAATTCATCAGTGACACCGCCGCCTACGGTGACCTGACGCGTGGTCCGCGCGTCGTTGACGACCACGCCCGGCAGAGAATGCAGGAGATCCTCGATGAGATCCGGGACGGCACATTTGCCCGGCAATGGATCGAGGAAAACGAATCCGGGCAAACGAACTATCGACGGATGATGGATGCCGATCTGAGTCACCCGATCGAACAGGTCGGCGCGGAGCTGCGCAGCCACATGGACTGGCTGGAAAACTGACTGGACGATTCTGGAGGGAGACATGGCTGGCGATCAGGTAAAGATATTCGATACGACGTTGAGAGACGGAGAGCAGGCACCGGGTTGCAGCATGACGCTGCGCGAAAAGCTCCGGGTCGCAAAGGCGCTCGCCGATCTCCAGGTTGACATAATCGAAGCCGGATTTCCGGCTGCTTCACCGGGCGACTTCGATGCCGTGCAGGCGATCGCCGAAGAGAATCGGGGGCCGATCATCTGTGGCCTGGCTCGTTGCAATCCGGAAGATATCCAGAAGGTCCATGACGCCGTCAAAGGCGCCGAAAAGCACCGCATTCACGTGTTCGTTGCGACGAGTGCCATTCATCGCGAACACAAGCTGAAAATGGCAAAGGAAGAGATCATTCGCAGCGCCGTTGGTGCAGTCAAAATGGCTCGCGAACTATGCGACGACGTCGAGTTTTCGCCCGAGGACGCATCGAGAACCGAGCTCGCCTATCTCGCGGACGTGGTAACGGCGGCGATCGAGGCCGGTGCAACGACCGTCAACATTCCGGACACCGTTGGCTATACCGTGCCCGCCGAATTCGATCGACTGTTTCATTATCTTTGCGACAAGGTCCCGGGAATAGACGACATCACGCTGAGTGTGCATTGCCACGACGATCTCGGAATGGCCGTTGCGAACAGCCTCGCCGCAGTGGCGGCCGGGGCGCGCCAGATTGAGTGCACGATTAACGGCATCGGTGAACGCGCCGGCAACTGCTCGCTGGAAGAGGTCGTCATGGCGCTTAAGACGCGTGCAGAATTTTTTGACCTGGCTACCGGGGTCGATTCGACGCGCCTCTACCCGACATCGCGGCTGGTATCCGGCATTACCGGCATGCACGTGCCGCGCAACAAGGCGATCGTTGGTGAAAACGCGTTCGCTCATGAAGCCGGCATCCATCAACACGGCATGCTGCAACACCATTCGACCTACGAAATCATGCGTCCCGACGACGTGGGCATCAGCCGCTCGAACCTGGTGCTCGGCAAGCACAGCGGCCGACATGCTTTCCGGGACCGGGTCAGGGAACTGGGCTTCGATCTTGACGAGTTTGAGATTAACCGGGCGTTTCAGGAATTCAAGAAACTCGCGGACATGAAGAAAGACATGTACGACGGCGACATCGAAGCGCTGATCATGAACGTCGACAGCGCGTCCGGCGGGCCGTGGATAATGCAGTCGCTGCACTTCGAATCCGGCACTCAGGAGGACGCCTCCGCGACCATCGTACTCCTGGATGAAAGCGGCAAGGCACAGACCGTTGCGGCGACGGCCAGTGGCCCGGTGGAGGCGTCTTTCAGCGCGCTCGAGCAGGCGACCGGCGTATCGCTCGAGCTGCGCAACTTCGAGCTGCGCAGCGCCACCGCTGGCGATGATGCCCAGGGCGAAGCCACCGTGACCGTCGAATACCAGGGACAAAGCTACCGCGGTCAGGGCACCAGCATTGACATCGTGGAAGCCGCGAGTCGCGCTTATCTTGAGGTGATAAATCGTATCCTCCGCCGTCGCGAGCGCCGCGGCGATCCGGCACCCGTCGCATCGGACATCAATCGCGCGTCCATTTGACCGACCCTGCGGATGCAGTGGAATCGGGTGCTTGATAAGCTTGCCGACCAGATCCTGATCACGCGAAAGCGCGGAGTTGAACAATGAGTTTTGAAGGTGGCCGACTGATATGGATGAACGGGCGCATGCTGCCGTGGGCCGAGGCTACGGTTCATGTCATGGCGCACGCATTGCACTACGGCTCCTCGGTATTCGAAGGCATAAGGGTCTACAAAACCCCGGATGGACCGAAGGTATTTCGCCTGACTGACCATGTGCGGCGGCTGTACGACTCCGCCCGAATCTACCGCATGCCGATCCCCTATGAGTTCGATGACCTGGTCGGTGTTTGCAAGGAAGTAGTCGCCGCGAACAAACTGATGAATGGCGCCTACATTCGGCCCATCGCTTTTCGCGGACTCGGCGAGGTGGGCCTCGCGCCAAAACCCGACCATCCTGTCGACGTCGTCGTTGCCGCGTGGGAATGGGGTGCTTACCTGGGTGCTGAAGGACTGGAGAACGGAGTTGACGTGTGCGTGTCGAGCTGGCAGCGCGTGGCGCCGAATACCGTACCGGCGCTGGCCAAAGCCGGTGGCAATTACCTGTCGAGCCAACTTATCAGCACGGAAGCCAAGCGACTGGGATTCACCGAAGGGATAGCGTTGTCCACCGACGGCACGGTCAGTGAAGGTGCCGGCGAAAACCTGTTCCTGGTACGCGGCGACGTGCTCTTCACCCCGCCGTCCACAGCCTCCATACTTACCGGCATCACGCGCGATTCGGTGATCAGGCTTGCGACCGGTCTCGGCATTGAAGTCCGCGAACAATCCATCCCGCGCGAAATGCTGTACCTCGCCGATGAGCTGTTTTTTACCGGAACGGCAGCGGAAGTCACGCCGATTCGGTCGGTCGATCACATCGAAGTCGGCGCGGGTCGCCGCGGACCGCTGACCAAACAGATTCAGGACGCTTTTTTCGGGCTGTTCGATGGGCGGACCAACGACGACTACAACTGGCTGGAAGGCATCGACATGCCGCGTGTCGCTGCCGCAGGCGGAGGATAACGAGCTTGCCGCAAAACGGCCGCACGCTTTTCGACAAGGTCTGGTCACAGCACGTCGTCGTACCGGAAACCGACGATACGCCGGCAATTCTCTATATCGACCTGCACCTGATCCATGAGGTGACGACGCCGCAGGCGTTTTCGCTGCTGCGCGAGCGCGGTCTGCGTGTGCGCCGACCGGACCTGACCCTCGGCACTATGGACCACTCCACACCGACAGTTCCGGTCCGCAATTTTCGCGACCTCGCCATCGTCGGCGAAGATGCTGCGCGCCAGGTCGGCAAAATGCAGGAAAACTGCAAAGAATTCGGGCTCGAGCTGCACGGCTTCGACAGCCCCAATCGCGGAATCGTGCATGTAATAGGACCGGAACTTGGCGCTACACAGCCGGGCAAAACAATTGTGTGCGGCGATAGCCATACAAGTACCCACGGTGCATTCGGTGCGCTGGCTTTCGGCATCGGCACCACCGAAGTTGGCCACGTTCTTGCAACACAATGTCTCCTGCAGCGGAAACCGAAAACGCTCGCCATCGTCATCGACGGTGAGCTGCAGACCGGTGTCAGTGCGAAAGACCTGATTCTTGCGACCATCGGCCAGATTGGCGTCGACGGCGGCACCGGCCACGTGATCGAGTATCGTGGCAGCGCCATTCGGTCGCTGGACATGGACGGACGCATGACGGTCTGCAACATGTCGATCGAAGCCGGCGCACGCGCCGGTATGATTGCCCCTGACGATACGACCTTCGAATATTTGCGCGGCCGTCCTCGCTGTCCGTCAGGCGCCGCCTGGGAGGCGGCGCTGCAGCGCTGGCGGCGCCTGGCCAGCGACGACGATGCGCACTTCGATCGGGAAGTCCGCGTCGACGGCAGCGCCCTGAGCCCGATGGTGACCTTCGGCACTAACCCGGGAATGGTGGTGCCGGTAAGCGATGCTGTCCCGGACCATGGCGGCGATCCCAGTTTTCGCAAAGCCCTCAATTACATGCAGATGGAGCCCGGCAAAGCGATTTCCGATATCGCCGTTGACGTCGTATTCGTCGGCAGTTGCACAAACTCGCGCCTGTCCGACTTGCAGCAGGCAGCCGGTTTACTGCGCGGCAAGAAAGTGGCGAGCGGCGTCCGCATGCTGGTGGTACCTGGCTCGCAGCAAATCAAGAAACAGGCGGAGGACGCGGGGCTGGACGAAATATTCCTCGCCGCCGGGGCCGAATGGCGCGAATCCGGCTGCTCAATGTGTCTCGGCATGAATGGTGACACCGTGGCTGCCGGCAAACTCAGCGTGAGCACCAGCAACCGAAATTTCGAGGGTCGCCAGGGCGTTGGCGCGCGCACGGTCCTGGCAAGCCCGCTGACCGCGGCGGCCTCCGCCATCGAGGGCAAAGTCGCGGACCCGCGAAAATACCTCGAGGCGAACCGGTGACCGTATGAAACCGGTGACTCGAATCAGTTCGCGCAGCGTGGTGCTCAACGTCAACGACGTCGACACTGACCAGATCATTCCGGCGCGATTCCTGACGACAACCAGCCGCGACGGCCTGGGCAAGAACCTGTTTTACGACTGGCGCTACGCCGCAGACGGTTCGTTAAACGATGGGTTCGTTCTGAACGATCCGCAGTTTGCAAACTGCAGGATACTCGTCGCCGGCAACAATTTCGGTTGCGGTTCGTCGCGCGAGCATGCGCCGTGGGCGCTGCTGGATTTCGGCCTGCAGGCAGTGATCAGCACCGAGATTGCCGACATTTTTCGCGGCAATGCGCTGAAAAACGGCTTGCTTCCTGTCGTGGTCGATCCGGAAACGCACGGTTGGCTGGTGGATCATCCCGCTGCCGACTTGCAGATCGACGTCAGGGATTCTTCGCTTACCTTGCCCGACGGCCGGAAGGTGCACTATCCCATTGATACATTTGCGCGCTTCTGCCTGCTCGAAGGCGTCGATCAGCTTGGCTACCTGCAGAATAACGAAAAGGCCATAACCGAATTCGAGGAGCGACGGTCCTGGAAGCCCTGATTGCCGTTCTGCCCGGTGACGGTATCGGCCCGGAGGTGGCGCGCGCCGGTGTGCAGGTGCTGCAGCGCATGGCCGATATCGGCGGCCACAAGTTTACGATTCGCGAGCAGCTGATCGGTGGCGCGTCGATTGATGCAACCGGCGAGCCGTTGCCCGCCGACACCGTCAAGAGCTGCCTTGCCAGCGACGCCGTGATGCTCGGAGCCGTTGGCGGGCCGAAGTGGTCAGACCCCAATGCAGCGGTCCGGCCTGAGCAGGGACTGCTGCGACTGCGCGCGGAACTGGAAGTATTCGCCAACCTGCGGCCCGTGAAAATTTTCGACGACATGGCCGACGCATCACCATTGAAACGGGAACTTCTGGTCGGAGTAGACCTGCTGGTCGTGCGTGAACTGACCGGCGGAATCTATTTTGGCGAAAAAAGCCGCAGCGCCACGTCCGCAAGCGACCTGTGCATTTACGAGGCCTTCGAGATCGAGCGCATCGTGCGTGTCGCCGGTCGACTCGCAAGTGCGCGGCGCGGCAAGCTGTGCTCGGTCGACAAAGCCAATGTCCTGGAAACGTCGCGTTTGTGGCGCGACATCGCATCGCGGGTAACGCGCGAAGAATTTCCAGAGTTACAGGTCGAGCATCTGCTGGTCGATGCAGCGGCGATGCATCTGCTGAGCCGACCGGCCGACTTCGACGTAATCGTCACGGAAAACATGTTTGGCGACATACTGACCGACGAGGCATCGATGCTGGCCGGTTCACTGGGGATGCTACCGTCGGCATCGCTGGGGGAGCAATCACGCGGCCTGTACGAACCGATTCATGGTTCGGCGCCGGATATCGCCGGCCGTGGCATCGCGAATCCTTGCGGCATGATCGCCAGTACGGCGCTGTTGCTGCGTCACAGCCTGAATCTGTCAGAGGAAGCGGCGCAAATCGAGCAAGCGCTCGAACGAACGATCCGCGACGGCTATCGCACTGCAGACATCGCTGCGGGTGGCAGCGCCGTCGACACGACCGAGATGACGGCAGCCGTTATTCGGCACCTGGATTAATTGCGCGTATTTTGGCAGCCCTCGCCCGCTGCTTGCGTCGCTGCCTGTCGCGAAACTTACGAATCAGCTCACCCAGTTCCCTTGTCTTGATCAGGAAACCATCGTGTCCATGATTCGAGTCGAGCAATTCATATTCCGAATTGGGTAAGTGCTGCACGAGCAATTCCTGCTCGTGCGGCGGATACAATACATCCGACGTGACCGACACGACCAGGCAGGGTTGCTTGAGCCCGCGCAAAACGTCCGGATAGCTGCCCCTGCCTCGTGCAATATCGTGGCTGTCCATTGCCTGCGTCAGCCGGTAATAGCTGTTGGCATCGAAGCGGGTGTTGATCTTGTCGCCCTGGTAACGGAGGTATGACTGCACCTGGTACTGGCCCTCCGGCCGCTTCTCCCGTGCAAAGCGCTCGTCGAAGTTGTGCCAGCTGCGATAACTGCACATTGCCATCATACGTGCCGCTGCCAGCCCCTGGCGCGGCGGATCGTCCGCCGGGTAATAACCACCCTGCCATTTCGGATCGGTCTCGATTGCCGCGCGCTGCGCTTCGCTGATCCCGACACACCAGGCCGAATGTCGGCCAGAGGTGCTGATCGGCACGAAACTGCGCACACGTTCGGGGTACATCGCGACCCATTCCAGTACCTGCATGCCACCCAGAGACGGGCCGGTGACCAGTTCCAGCGATTCGACGCCCAGGTGATCCAGCAAGCGCTTCTGCAGCCGCACCATGTCGCGAATACTCACCAGCGGAAAGTCGAGCTGGTATGGACTGGCGGCGTCCGGCCGCATGGATGCCGGACCCGTCGTGCCGTAACAGCCGGCCAGCAGGTTGCTGCAGACGATGAAGTCTTTTGCCGGATCGAACGCACAGTCCGTGCCAATGATTCCCGGCCACCACACATCGGCATCGGCTGATCCCGTGAGCGCGTGACAGATCAGTATTGTACGTTGCGCGGCGTTGGCCGGATCGCCCCAGGTCCGGTACGCGATGACCACCTCACGCAGCGTCTCGCCGCCTTCCAGCGGGAGTGCTTCCTGCAGCTTCAGGTAGTTCGTTTGTGGCGAAATCAGTCCGCGCAAATAGCCGGGAAGACTCATCGCATCAGTCTACCAGCGTTCCATCGCGCAGTCGGACACAAATCAGGCTATGGCACGGGCCATTGTCGCGTACGGGATGCTACCGAGCGAATTCAGCACATCTGCAGCGAGGTCGTCTATATCCTCGATGCCGACCGAGAGCCGGATCAGCTGCGCACTGATGCCCGCTGCATCGCAGGCCTCGTTTGACATTGCGGCATGGGTCATGGTCCGCGGATGACAAACGAGGCTCTCTACGCCGCCCAGCGATTCTGCCAGCGAAAACAATTGCAGCGACTCAAGAAACGACTGCACTGCACCTGTGCCTCCCTGCAACTCGAAACTCAGCATTCCGCCGAAGCCGCGTTGCTGGGCCGCGGCTATTTGATGGCCCGGGTGCCGCGACAAACCCGGATAATGCACAGCGGCTACCGCAGGGTGGTTGTCGAGTAGCCCGGCCAGTTGACGGGCGTTGTCTTCGTGTTGGCGAACCCGGGCCTGCAACGTCCGGACACCGCGCAACGTCAGATAGCTGTCAAACGGCGCACCCGTGATGCCAAGGGTATTGGCAATCGCGCCAAGCTCGTTGGCCAGTTCGGTGGTAGCGGCGACGATTGCGCCGCCAACGACGTCGCTATGCCCGTTCAGATATTTGGTCGTTGAGTGCACGACCAGGTCGGCGCCGAGATCGATGGGTGTCTGCAGTGCGGGCGACAGGAACGTGTTGTCGACGGCCAGCAATGCGCCAGCCCGTTTTGCCAGCCCTGCGATGCGGCTGATATCCACGATACGCAACAGCGGATTCGATGGAGATTCCACCAGCACGAGACGCGGACAGTTGCGTTGCACGCTGCCCAGCCCTTGCGCGGACGTCTGGTCGACAAATTCGAGCCGAAATTGTCCCCGGGATGCGAGGTGTTTGAGCAGGCGGTGCGTACCTCCGTAGCAGTCGTGCGGTGCGATCACCAGGTCCCCGGGATCGACCAGCTGCAGTAACAGGGTGAGCGCAGCCATACCGGACGATGTCACAACGGCTCCCGCAGCCCCCTCCAGCTCCGCCAGGGTGCTGCCCAGCAGGTCGCGGGTTGGATTACCGCTTCGCGTGTAATCGTACTGTCGTTGCTGTGCATAGCCGGCAAATGTGAAATTGGACGACAGGTGGACAGGTGGTATAACAGCGCCGTGCTGGCTGTCGCTGGCGAGGCCGGATCGAACGGCAACGGTGGACGGGTTTCTGGCCTTCATCGGTAATCTCCGCAGTATCTTCAACGCACGCCGGTCGCAATGCGACTCGGCTCGTATCATCGGAACACCGCGGAATCCGCAGGAGAAGGCACCGCGCCCTGTCGGCACACCGTTCCCGGCATGCGTTGCGCTGGCAGTCATCTCTCGGTCGCAGCAGAGCTGCACCGCAGGAGTTGGCACCTTTTCGGAGTGGTTAACTCCGCAGGTTGCCCCGGCGTCACTCGGCCTATCCCTCAGCCGGTCTCGATGATCTGCCGAAGTCTAGGCAAGGGAAGAACCGGGGTCAACCGCCGATATCCGGTTGCAATCTATGTATCAATGTAATAACGTGCTATTACATTAATACACGCGACTAAAATGAAACCGAAACGCGAACAATCCGATGCAACTCGCCGGCGGCACGAGAATGAGCTCTTCAGTGCCGTGCTGTCCCTGCGCGACATTCGCGAGTGCCGGGACTTTTTCAAGGACCTGTGTACGCCAGCGGAACTGCAGGCGCTTGTCGATCGCTGGCAGGTGGTTCAACTTTTAAAACAGGGTCTGCCCTACCGGCGGATCCATGACATGACCGGTGTCAGCGTGACCACGATCGGGCGCGTAGCGCGCTTCCTGAGCAGTGGTTTCGGCGGCTACGAGACTGCCATTCAGCGATCTTCCAGCACCCCGCGTAAAGAACGCGCATCCCACTAAGGAAGCGGCATGCAGCCGAATCAACAACGCATAAAACTTGCGGTGCAGAAAAGTGGCCGCCTCACAGACCATTCGCTGGATCTTCTCGAGCGTTGCGGACTCAAGTTCACGCAAAGCAAGGATCAGCTCATTTGCGTCGGTGAGAATATGCCGATCGACCTTCTGCTCGTTCGTGACGACGACATACCCAGCCTCGTGAGCGAAGATATTTGCGACCTCGGCATCGTTGGACAAAATGTAATCCAGGAGAAAGGCCACGCGCTGCGGAAGAACGGCGGCGCGCGATTTGACCAGGTATTTGCGCTCGACTTCGGCCATTGCAGGCTGGCTATCGCGGCACCGGAAGACACGCCCTTCGCGGGCATTCAGGACCTGCAAAACTCGACCATCGCGACGAGTTACGTCGGCATCCTGACGGACTTTCTCGAACGCAACGACATCCAGGCTCAGACCGTTTACTTCTCCGGCGCAGTCGAAATCGCGCCGAAGCTCGGTCAGGCTGACTTTATCTGCGATCTCGTGTCGACCGGCTCGACGCTTGCCGCGAATCAGCTTGTGCCGGTACACGATGTGATGCAAAGCGAAGCCGTAATCATTCAGACACGCGAACCGCTGTCCACCGGGAAACAGGAATGGGTCGACCGCATACTGCAGCGACTCGACGGGGTACTTCAGGTACGCGAGAGCAAATACATCATGTTGCATGCGCCGCGATCCGCGCTCGAACAGATTTCGTTGCTGCTGCCTGGCTCCGAAGCACCGACCGTTATTCCGCTCGACGATGACCGCGTTGCGGTTCACGCCGTTTGTCGTGAGAACGTATTCTGGGAAACCCTCGAGAATCTTAAATCGGCGGGTGCAAGCTCATTGCTCGTGCTGCCGGTGGAAAAGATGCTGGCATGAGGGATTCGGCAACAATGCTGGCTACCCCGGTAGCCTGGAACGACCTCGACGCGTCTGAGCAAGTCCGCGCACTGCGCCGTCCCGGAGCGGCAAACGCGGACGAAATTTCAGACGGCGTCAAAGCGATCATCGACCGGGTCGTCCGCGAGGGCGACGCGGCGCTGCGCGAACTGTCGCTCGAACTCGATGACGTTGGCGTCGACAGTTTCGAATTGAGCAGCAAGGAGATTCAGGCGGCGATGGCGTCGCTGGACGAGGCAGACGCCGCTGCAATCGAAGCTGCGATTGCGAACGTTCGAAAATTCCACCAGGCGCAGATCAGGCCGTCAAGCATGACCGTCGAAGTCATGCCCGGCATCTGCTGCGAGAAGCTCAGCCACCCTATCGAATCGGTGGGACTGTACGTGCCGGCCGGGTCCGCACCGCTTCCGTCCACAGCCATCATGCTGGCGGTGCCCGCCGCCGTCGCCGGTTGCCCGCAACGCATCCTGTGCACACCCCCTGACGAAAGCGGTGCCGTGCATCCCGCGATCGTCTTCGCTGCTGTGAAGTCCGGCGTCGAACGCATATTCCGGGTTGGCGGTGCCCAGGCAATCGCGGCAATGGCCTTCGGTACGGAATCGATTCCGCGCGTGGCTCGCATCTTCGGGCCCGGCAACCGCTGGGTAACGACGGCCAAAACACTGGTGTCTTCGATGGCCGGCGGCCCATCGATAGACATGCCGGCCGGCCCCTCCGAGGTACTGGTGATTGCCGACAGCAATGCCGATCCGGACTTCGTGGCGCTCGACCTGCTGTCACAGGCAGAGCACGGCCCGGACTCGCACGCCGTACTCATCAGCACCAGTCACGAGCTGGCGACGGCTGTTCGGCGCAGGCTGGAAGCACACTTGGGTGACCTGCCGCGGCGCGACATTGCCTGCGTGGCGCTCGCGCACAGCCCGAGCCTTGTCGTCGACAGCGTCGTCGACGCCGTCGACGTGAGCAACAGGTATGCCCCGGAGCACCTGATTCTGCAGGTCGACGACCCGCGCCGGTATCTCGACAGCGTGCGCAACGCGGGTTCCGTGTTCCTCGGTCGGTGGTCGCCCGAGGCCGTCGGTGATTATTGCTCCGGCACCAATCACGTGCTGCCTACGGCCGGTTATGCCAGGAGCTACAGCGGTCTCGGCGTTGACCAGTTCATGCGGCAGATGACAGTACAGGAGCTCTCACAGGAAGGATTGCGCAGTATCGCCGGGACGGTCGAGCGGCTGGCCGGGCTGGAAGGTCTGGCCGCGCACGCTGGCGCCGTTCGGGCCCGGGTGCGGTTGACCGGGAATACAGGAGACCGGCAGTGAGCGTTGCTGCGCTTGCAAGGCCGGAAATAGCCGCGCTGAGTGGCTATGCGTCGCCAACCGCCGATGCCGGCGAGATTCGCCTCAACGCCAACGAAGCGTTTTGCTCGCCCTGGGCAGACAGCCACGTTGCTCAGCTGACCCGCTACCCGGACATGCGGCCGCACAGCTTACGCAGCATGCTGTGCGACCTGTACGGTACAGCGACGACGAACCTGCTACCCGTCAGGGGCAGCAGTGAAGCCCTCGATCTGCTGATTCGATCGTTTTGCCGCGCCTATCAGGACAGCGTCCTGGTGCCGACGCCGTCGTTCGAGATGTATCGCGTTTACGCGGACATTCAGGGTGCCGCCGCGATCGACCTGCCGTTGTCCGCTGAAAACGCATTCGCCGTCGACGCTGCACGCGTTCTCGATGCCTGTGGAGAACACACGAAACTCGTATTTTTATGTTCGCCCAATAACCCGACCGGCAACGTCATCGACCGCGACACGATTCTTGAAATCTGCCGCGCACGCCAGGGCCAATCGCTGGTCGTGCTCGATGAGGCGTATATCGAATTCAGTGACTCGACGTCGCTGGTGTCCAATGGTGTTCGCGTTGACAACCTGGTGATCCTGCGCACATTGTCGAAGGCGTTTGCGTTGGCGGGAGCACGCTGCGGTGCGGTGATCGCCGATTCGGCAGTTATCGGCATACTCGAAAAGGTCATGTCGCCCTACTCTTTCGCAACACCCGTGGTAGAACAGGTGTGCCGCGCTCTCGGCGGGGGACAACTCCAAAACACCACGCGCCTGATCAATGAAACCCGGGAACTCCGCGATCAGTTGTTCCGGGCACTCACGCCCCTTCGCGCTGTTGAGAAGGTATGGCCGAGCCAGGGAAATTTCCTGCTGGTTCGCTTTCGCAAGCTCGAAACGGCAATAGCCGAGCTGGCACGCAGGAAAATTCGCGTTCGGCAGTTCACAGGCCAGTCGTCGCTGGCTGGCTGCGCAAGGATTACGGTCGGCAGCGCCGAAGAGAATGCGCAGCTGGTCGCCGCGTTACGCGTACTGGACATTACGGCATGAAAAAACGGGTTCTGTTCCTCGATCGCGACGGCACGGTCATTCACGAGCCGGATGATTTTCAGGTGGATGCACTGGAAAAAGTGCAGCTGCTGCCGGACGTGATCCCGTCCTTGCTGCAGCTCCGGGATGCCGGCTTTCGCCTGGTTATGGTCACCAACCAGGACGGGCTTGGCACGCCGTCATTTCCGCAGGACCAATTCGACGCATGCCAGGAATTTCTGCTGCGCCTGCTTGGCAGCCAGGGAATCGAGTTTGACGAGATATTCGTGTGTCCGCATCTGCCGTCAGACCACTGCGGCTGCCGCAAGCCGCGCACCGGGCTGCTGACGCGATACCTGGCCGCACACGATATCGACATCGGTCGCAGTGCCGTGATCGGCGACCGTCAGGCCGACATGGACCTGGCCGACAACATCGGCGTCCAGGGCCTGCGGCTTGGCGGCGGCACCGGGCAAGGCTGGACCGACGTGACGCGCACGCTTCTCGCCGCGCAGCGCGTCGCCAGTTGCGAACGCTCGACCCGCGAGACCCGTATCCGGGTCGACGTTAATCTCGACTGTCCGGACCCCGTTGCAATCAGCACGGGTATCGGTTTCTTCGACCACATGCTGGAGCAAATCGCACGCCACGGAAACTTCAGTTTACAAGTGGCGTGTTCCGGCGATTTGCATGTCGACGAGCATCACAGCATCGAAGACTCGGCGATCTGTATTGGCAGTGCAATGCGCGACGCGCTCGGCAACAAATCCGGGATCGGACGGTATGGATTCCTGCTGCCGATGGATGAGAGTGAGGCGCAGGTATCGCTGGACCTCTCCGGCCGCTCCACTTTCGTCTTCAACGGTGAATTCAGCCGGGAAGCGGTCGGCGGCATGCCGACCGAACTCGTGCCGCATTTTTTTCAATCGTTCGCGGACGCGCTGGGCGCTGCATTGCACATCAAGGTTCACGGGCATAACGCGCACCATATGATCGAGGCGTGTTTCAAAGCCGTTGGCCGCGCGCTTGCGGCCGCCATCGCGCAAACAAAGGGACTGACGGTCCCGTCCACCAAGGGAGTGCTCGCCTGATATGAAGCCGCGCGTTGCCATCGTCGATTCCGGCGGCGCCAACATCGCGTCGCTGCAACATGCATTCGGGCGGATTGGCGTGGCCGCCGAGCTCTCGGCGGATCCGGAGTCAATTCGTGCAGCAACGCATGTCGTTCTGCCGGGCGTCGGTGCGGCGGCGGACGCGATGCAACGTCTTGCGGAGCGCAATCTGTCCGACGCGGTTCGCACTCTGAAACAGCCCGTTCTGGGCATCTGCCTCGGGATGCAGCTACTGGCCGATGCCTCCGACGAGGACAGCGCGACCTGCCTCGGTGTATTGCCTGGACGGTCCACCGCATTGCCTGCAAGCCCGGAGTCGCCGGTCCCGCACATGGGATGGAGCCGCATCGCCATCAATCGGCCGGACGCATTGCTGGCCGGCATCGACGATGGATGCTATTTCTATTTTCTGCACAGCTTTGCGCTGGCACCGTCGGCGCACTCGCTCGCAACCGCCTGCCACGGTGTCGAATTCAGCGCTGTTCTGCAGCATCGGAATTTCCGCGCAGTGCAGTTTCACCCGGAGCGATCGTCGCGCGCCGGCGCACGTTTACTCAGCAATTTTGTCGGGCTTTGATCATGCGGGTGCTACCAGCAATCGATATTCGGGATGGTAAAAGCGTCAGATTGTTCCAGGGCGACTTTGATCAACAAACGACTTACCCGATCGACCCGGCGGTTCTCGCGCAGGACTATGCACGGGCCGGCTTCCGCGAATTGCATCTTGTCGACCTGGACGGCGCAAAAGACGGCCACCGCCGCAATCTGCAGACCATCGACAAGATCGTCGCGGCCGGCGACGTACAAATTCAGTTGGGCGGGGGCATCCGACGCGAGTCCGATCTGCGGGAACTGTTCAGTGCCGGAGTTACCCGGTGTGTCGTCGGCAGTGTTGCTGCCGCTGATCCTCGTCTGGTAAGCAGCTGGCTCGAAGAATTCGGCACTGGCGCCATTGTGCTCGCTCTGGACGTGCGTGTGCAGAACGACGAGCCCTGGGTGCAAACGCACGGCTGGACGCGGAGCGCAGGCATCACGCTATGGCAGTTACTCGATGCGTACGCCGACTGCGGGGTCGTACAGGTTCTATGTACGGATGTTGCATGTGACGGTGCACTGGCCGGCCCTAACGCGCAGCTTTATCGGGACACGCTCGACCGTTATCCCGCTATCGAATTGCAGGCATCCGGTGGCATCCGCGACATCGAAGATTTGCAAACGTTGCGCGGCTGTGGTGCCAGTGCGGCAATCACCGGCCGGGCGCTACTCGATGGCCGCATCAGTAACTCGGAGATAGAACAATTCCTGCGCGTCGCCTGATTCCCTGTCTTGACGTGCGTGACGGCAAAGTCGTCAAGGGTGTGAAGTTTCGAAATCACCGCGTTGTCGGCGATATTGTCGAACTTGCGGCCCGCTACTGTGCCGAGGGCGCGGACGAGCTGGTGTTCTACGACATTTCAGCCAGCCCCGCCGGCAGAACAGTCGACCGGCAATGGATCTCGCGAGTTGCGGAGGTGCTCGACGTGCCCTTTTGCGTCGCGGGTGGCATTCGCAGTGTCGAGGATGCGGAGGCGGTTTTGAATCGGGGTGCCGACAAGATCTCCATTAACTCACCCGCACTGCATGCACCTGAACTCATATCGCAGCTGGCAAAACGTTTCGGCACGCAATGTGTTGTCGTTGGCATCGACAGTCGTGCAGTGGACGGCGACTACGTCGTATACCAGAACACGGGCGACCCGGAGAAGGCAGCCATCGCCGGTCGCCGCACGATGGATTGGATCGACGAAGTCCAGCACCTTGGCGCAGGCGAGATCGTGCTGAACTGCATGAATCAGGATGGCGTAAGGCAAGGTTACGACATCGAGCAATTGCGCCAGGCACGCCAGCGCTGTCGGATCCCCCTGGTTGCGTCGGGCGGCGCCGGCTCGATTGAGCATTTTGCCGACGTATTCGAATCCACTGGTGTCGACGCGGCGTTGGCTGCGAGCGTATTTCACGATGGCGATATCAGCATCCCTTCTCTTAAACACTTCCTGTCGACGCGCGGCATAGAAATCCGCGTCGATGAGCGACAACCGGACCGGGCATCATGGCAGCAGACAATATTGAGTTCCTGAATACGCTCGAAGCAACGATCCGGCAGCGGATTGCATTGAGCCCAGACGGCAGTTACACGGCAAAGCTCGCAAACTCAGGCATCCGGCGGGTTGCACAAAAAACCGGCGAAGAGGCAATTGAAGTTGCGCTTGCGGCCGTTGCGCAGGACCGTCAGGAATTACGCAACGAAAGTGCCGACTTGCTGTACCACTTGCTGGTGTTGCTGGCACTAAGCGACATCAGCTTACCGGAAGTTGTCGAGGTCCTGCGGTCCCGCCACGCGCCTGCGTAAAAAAAACCCGCAGGGTGCAACCGTGCGGGTTTGATGGCAGCGTCCGGAGATTATTATTGCCCGGTACGACTGCCTTCAGTGTCCACGCACCTCTGGCGCGCCATTTGTTTTACGAGTTTTCAAGCGCCGATCGCATCGGTCGCCCGGCACACTACGTAGACACCATTCATGTGTATGCGCGAAGTAAAACGAACCGCAGCGCAGAGGTCAAGTATTGAGCGGCTCAGAGCTCCCAGTCCGGCGCGACCGTCACGGCACCCTCTGAGGCCGAGCGTACTTCTGCGCGGTATTTGGCGAGGATCCCGCGCTGCACACTCGACGCCGGACGCTGCCAGCGGGCCTTTCGCGCTGCCAGTTCTGTGTCGTCGAGCGCAACATCGACCCGGCTCTGCCTGGCATCGATCGTTATCTGGTCGCCATTTTCCAGTAATGCAATTGGTCCGCCTAGCGCGGCTTCGGGAGTAACGTGCCCGACAACGAATCCGTGACTGCCGCCGGAGAATCGTCCGTCGGTAATCAGCGCAACGTCCGACCCCAGACCTTTGCCCATTATCGCTGCGGTCGGACTCAACATTTCGCGCATTCCAGGGCCGCCTTTAGGACCTTCGTATCGAATGACGATGACGTCGCCCGCTTTGACCTCGTCAGCGAGAATGCCCTGCAGGGCGTCTTCCTCGGAATGATAGATCCGTGCCCGGCCCTGGAATCGCAACCCCTCCTTGCCCGAGATCTTTGCAACGCAGCCTTGCGGCGCAATATTGCCGTAGAGAACGACGAGATGACTGTCCTTCTTGATCGGTTCGCCCATGTCCCGCACGATCTCCTGGTCCGCCGGGTAGTCCCCGACGTCCGCCAGGTTCTCGGCCAGTGTGCGGCCTGTTACAGTCAGACAATCGCCGTGCAAGAGCCCGGCATCGAGCAGCCGCTTCATCAAGGGTTGAATGCCACCGATATCTATCAATTCGGACATGAGATAGCGACCGCTGGGTCGCAAATCCGCGAGCACCGGAACGCGCGCGCCGATGCGTGAGAAATCATCCAGTGACAATTCGACGTCCGCCTCCTTTGCCATAGCCAGCAAATGGAGTACCGCGTTGGTCGAGCCGCCGAGAGCAATAACGACCGTAATGGCATTTTCGAACGCCTCGCGCGTGAGAATGTCCGACGGACGAATTCCCTGTCGAATCAGGTTGACGACCGCTTGTCCGGCGCGCCGGCAGTCTTGCCGCTTGCTGTCTGACACGGCTTCCTGCGCAGAACTATTCGCGAGACTCAACCCCAGCGCCTCGATGGCCGATGCCATCGTGTTGGCCGTGTACATGCCACCGCAAGCGCCGGGGCCGGGAATGGCGGTTTGCTCAACCTCCAGCAATTGCGCGTCGTCGATGGTTCCGGCTGCGCGCGCTCCAACGGCTTCGAAAACAGACACGATGTCGCGCCGCCCGGCACCCGGTCGAATCGTACCGCCGTAGACAAATACGGATGGCCTGTTGAGCCGCGCCATTGCCATCACACACGCTGGCATGTTCTTGTCGCAGCCACCGATCGTAATCAATCCGTCGAAGCCCTGTGCTCCGGCTACCGCCTCGATCGAGTCGGCAATGATCTCGCGGGACACGAGGGAATAACGCATGCCCGGCGTTCCCATCGATATCCCGTCGGATACCGTGATCGTGTTGAAGATAACGGCCTTCGCGCCCGCCGAATCGGTGGCACCCGCTGCCTCGCGTGCAAGCCCGTCGAGGTGCATGTTGCAGGGCGTAATCATGCTCCATGTCGATGCAACGCCCACCTGCGGTTTTCCGAAGTCTGACTCTTCGAATCCGACCGCGCGGAGCATTGCCCGGCTTGGCGCCTGTTCCACGCCATCGACAACGACGCGCGAATAGCGTCGCAGTTCTTTTTCGTTCATTGATTCGCTCTTGTTGCCGGTAGGACGTCAGCGTCCCGGTTCATCGTCATCCCGAATCATAACCGCGATTCGACGAAAAAGGTCTGAATCCGGCACTGAGCTGTCAACGATCAACTCCAGCATGAACGCTTCATCGCCCTCGACCTCGATGTCCTGCACAAGCGGGATCAGTATCCGTGCCGAGCGCTGGCCGGCAGCGAACGTCACGACGGTTGAACGTGGCTGGAAAAAATCTTCCCCTTCGGTCGCGGTGACGCCGCGGATCTGGTAGCCGACCTGCATGCGCTGGTCTCCCGGTTTGAAGCGCAGGATATCGATCTGGGCAGCCGGGTCGCTTTCGCGGACGGAGACCCGGCTCACCGCGAAGGCGATGGTATTGGTGGGCAAAGACGCCTCGAATCGCCGTTGGTCATCGTCTTCCAGGCGCAGGTTGATCACCGCCAGTTCCGCAGCGGCGCTCTCGCCGTCGCTCAACAACAGGGTGACCTGCCGGTCCGGTTCACGCAACGGGTCGGACCGCATCGAGATCCGCGTCCTGGCGCGGGCCTGCCCGGCCGCAAATGCGATCACACCGTTGTCCGCCACCTGGTACTGGCCAGCCTGCCACGGCGAGCGATTGCCGCTAAAGCCGATTTCGTCGAAGTCGACGAGCAAGGGCAAGTTGATGTTGCGGTCGCGGACGAGATCCACGATGGCCGAGTCGCCGTCCTCCATCAGGGTGAGATCGACCTCCACCGGCGCCGTTCCGTCGCTGGCCAAGGGTACGATGATGTCGGCCGGCGGCAACGACGAATAATCGACCGGCTCGAACGGCTCAAGCGGCACTGCGGCGGATTCGACGCCTGAATCCATATCTGCGACTGCAGGAACCGCGCCCGGCGCCGACGCAGTCGGCTCGGTTGCCACCGGTGGCGCTTCCACCCTGGCGGAGTCGCTCGCTGGCCGTTCCGCGACCCGGTCGCCGGGAGGAGCCGGAACCGTAGCATCGTCCGCGACCGGGATGTGCGGGTCCTGCACTGTCTGCCCGGCAACAAAGCTGTCAAGCGTGTCACGTGCCTTGTCCACGAGGTCCGGCCTCGCCAGCGCCAAAGCCCCCAGGACGAAAAGGAGCCCAATCGTGGCCAGCGGCCAGGAGCGCTTTTCCGGTAGTGCCGGAACGGGTCGCATCGTGTCTTCAGCGGTCACCGTAATCGGCTGGGTGGCGGACATGGCCTGTAGAAAGTCCTTGGGAGCGGGGTAACGTGAAACGCGCGCAATGGAGAGAGCCTTTTTAAGGGCACGCCATTCGCGGTCATCGACGCCTTGCGGTCGTTGCGGTGCCATGCCGGCTTCGGCTGCTGCGGCGGCATTGCGCGGACCGTATACGCGGTAACCTGCCAGCAGGCGATACATGAGACAGCCCAGCGAAAAGACGTCGTCCGCGGGTACCGGGGTCTCGCCGGTAAGCACCTGCATGCTCGAATACACGGGTGCCGAATCGCGCTCCAGCTTTTCCCGAATAGCGGGATCACCGGCCAGCTGCTGTTGGCGTACGCGCGCCATCCCGAAATCGATCAGCTTTACCGTGCCCGACTCCGTAATAACGATGTTGGACGGCTTGATATCACCGTGAACAACGCCGCAACGGTGCGCATAGTCGAGGGCGCCCGACACCTGGCGCATGATGTCCATGGCCACGGACTTGTCAATTTCGGCGCCTTTGCCGGCATTCAGCACCGCCCCGAGCGAGCGTCCTTCAAGCCATTCCATTACGACGAAATAGCAATCGTCATGACGGTCGATGTCGATGAACCGGGCAATGTTGTCGTGCGACAGGCAACGTGCCTTCGCGCCTTCCTGCTGCAGTGCCCGAACGGCATTCGGAATGGAGGACAGCTCCGGGTTCAGCACCTTTATTGCAACCCAGGGCTCCATGCCGCCGGCTTCCGCCAGCCGCCGATCGCGCGCCTTGTAAACCACACCGATACTGCCTCCGGCGACGCGCTGTTCCAGTTGAAAACGGTCGCGCAACAGCGCACCGACCTGCACGTGGCTGTCGACCAGCTCGTTTGGTGTCGTTGCAGACGGCACAATGGTGGTCTCAGGGTGAAACTCCGGCAAGTTTTCGCGCAGCGGTATCACCGCCGGCGATCCTGCGGGTTGCCCGCCGCTTACCTTGTCCAGGATTCCGAGTACCAATCGGAACGTCTCGTCGTGGATGTGACCGTCTTGCAGTCGCTTGTGCAGAATCGCCCGAATATCCGACTCACTGTCGGAATTGTCGGACAGCATGCGCCGAATGGCGCTGTCGAGATCAGCGATGGTCGCATCGCTGGCGACCCGCTTCCTCAGCCGGCTATCGAACTCGGATAGCTCGACAGCGTAGGAACGCTGCAAATTGTCCTTTTTTGCACTCATTACAGATTCGTTCGGTGGCCCGGATCGTGACCAGGCGTATGCGTCCATGCACCCCGGACAAGGCAATGCCGTATCTTACCGTGGGATGAGCGGTCATCTGTGGGAACTGGTCGTCAGATTAGCCCGGAAAGGTCTTCTTAAAGCACCTTGCCGGGATTCAGAATGTGATCTGGGTCAAGCGCCTCACGAATGGACCGCATGAGCCCGAGCTCGGCCGCGCTGCGATACCGTTTCAGGTCCTGACGTTTGAGCACGCCGATGCCGTGCTCCGCACTGATGCTGCCACCGAGCGAGACGACTATGTCGTAGATGAGCGTAGCCACCTCCGGGCGGCGCGCCGCGAACTGACCGCCATCCACGTGCGCCGGCTGGCTTACGTTGTAGTGCACGTTGCCATCGCCGACGTGCCCGAACGCCACGATACGCGCACCCGGAATCAGTTTCCGGACCGCGTCGCCTGCACGATCGATGAAGTCAGGGATCTTGTCCAGCGGCACCGAGATATCGTGCTTCAAACTCTCGCCTTCCGCTTTCTGAGCCGTAGATACCGAATGCCGCAAACGCCAGAAACTGTCCGCCTCCTGCTGGTTCTTGGCCAGCACGACGTCGTTCACTATCCCGCGCTCGACGGCGGCCGACAGCGCACGCTCCATCGCGTCACCCTGATCCCAGCTGACGACGTCGGCCAAAACGTACCACGCGCTATCGTCACTCCCGGGCAAGCGCGTACCCCCGACGTGTCTTCTTACAAAGCGAACTGACCGATCCGACAGGAGTTCGAACGCATGCAGATTGTCGCCCAACGTGTCCCGCATAAATGACAAGAACTGCACCGCGTGCCGGGGAGAAGCAACAGCGGCCCACAGGCTGCGCATGTCGCGCGGCGGCGGATAAAGCCGCAAGACGGCGGCAGTAATGATGCCAAGCGTTCCTTCGGCGCCAATGAAGAGCTGCTTCATGTCATATCCGGCAGTGTCTTTGCGCAACGCGCGGAGACCGTTCCACACGGTGCCGTCGGCCAGTACCACTTCGAGTCCCAATACCTGCTCTCTCGCGGTGCCGTAGCGCAGCACGTTGACGCCGCCCGCATTGGTGGAGATATTGCCACCGATCTGGCAGCTGCCTTCGGCTGCGAGGCTCAGCGGAAAATATCGGCCCGCATCTTCCGCGGCCGACTGCAGGTCAGCAAGGACACAGCCTGCCTCCACACACATCGAAAAGTTGTCTGGATCGACGGAACGGATCCGGTTCAATCGCGACAACGAAAGCAACACCTGTGAACCGCTGTTGTCCGGAATCGCAGCACCGCATAGCCCGGTATTACCGCCTTGCGGCACGATGCCGATTTTTGCCGCAGCGCAGTGTGCGACGGCGCGTGCCACCTCCTCCACACTCGACGGCACGAGCATGAGCGGTGTTTTGCCCGCCCAAAGGCCGCGCCATTCGCTGAGATGTGGGGCAATCGCGTCGGGATTATCGGTCCAGCTGTCTGGCTTCAGTATCGACTTGAGTTCGTCAATCGACATGTCAGGTATCAAGATCCGCGAGCCGCTCGAAGCTTTCCCAGTCGATGTTGCTGCCGCAAAGAATCAGCACGACTCGCCGCCCCCGAAGCCGTCCGGTCAGCGAGTCCGCAAGCGCGGCAGTTCCCGCAACGCATGCGGGCTCGAGCGCCATTTTCATCTCGTGGAAATACCAGCCCATCCAGCGGCGCAAGTCATCATCCGACACCAGTACGAGGTCGTCGACGAACTCACGACACAGCGCAAAAGAAAGCGGTCCGGCAAATGGCGCGCCCAGGCTATCGGCGATGGTGTCCACTCGATCAATGCGCTCGGGTTTGCCGCTGGCGAAGCTACGGCGCATCGTGTCCGCACCTGCCGGCTCGACGCCGATTACCTGGCAGCGGGGGTTCGCCTGCTTCACGGCACTCGCCATGCCGCCGCACAGGCCGCCACCGCCGATCGCGACGATGACGGCATCCGCATCCGGCACCTGCTCGTGAATCTCCAATCCAAGCGTTGCCGTGCCACGCGCCACGTTCGGCCCCTCGAACGGGTGGATCAAAACCCGGCCCTCTTTCTGCTGTATCTCATCGACCAGTTCGAAAGCCGCATGCGCGTCCTCGGCCGTTACGATTTCTGCGCCGTATTGCTCACATCGCGCAACCCGAAACGGATTTGCGCTTTTCATCATGACCACCTTGGCCGTCGTTCCGACCGCCCGCGCGGCGAATGCCGTGGCTATCGCGTGATTGCCCGCACTCACCGCCGTCACCCCGGCAGCGCGCTGCGTCGCATCCAGACTCAGAAGATTGGACAGCGCGCCGCGAGCCTTGAAGGTGCCGGTCTGCTGCAGGAATTCGAGCTTTGCATGTATTTCGAGCCCGTTCCCCAGGGCATCCTCGAGCGCCCGACAGCGCAATACCGGCGTGCGCACGACCCAGGGTTGCAGGTTGACAGCAAGCTCGCGAACCTCCGGTAGCGTGGGCGCTGTGGCAATCATGGCCTGGCCTGACTCAGCACGTCGATCGTTAAAGTTGCGCCGCACAGCCCAACCGCCGGGCGATTGCCAGCTGTGCCAACATTATGTAAAGACTGGAAATTCACGTGCGCTTACATTCTCAATCAATTGAACAGCATGCAATGACTTCCTGATAATACTTGCGCTGCCACACAGGTTTGATTAGTTTGCTTCCTCTGCAGCGGGTCCGTGCCCGCTGCACTCGGGGACCCCGCGCCACTGCAGAAACCAGTCAGATGACCGATAACACTGAGTGTCGGTCGTCGAACGCGGCGCTTGTACGATGACATGCAGTGGCCAGTCAGACAAGAACTCACTCGGAATTGGGCGGCTTGGGTGGAATTTGACGAACTTTCGCAATCCGGTATTCGCCGGATAGCCAATTACTCGCCATACCTGGATCAACTCGCAGGTCTGGCCAATGAAATGGGTTTGCGGCAACGCAGCAACCTCGTGCACCTCGAACGCTGCCTGCACGAAGAATGGTCACTGGGGCAAAACAGCATACTGTCCTGGACCCCGCTCGACGAAGGATTGTTGATTCTGGTAGTGCCGCATTATGCGATTGCGGAGTACACCGCAGCGCCGGCCGACCAGGCCGATGACCCGCAGCGGGTTTCGGCCCGTTTTGTTACTGAACTCATTTCCGGTGACCGGCAATTAACGCTGTCGCAGATGCAGAAAGTCGCGCGCCTGCTCGACGTTGAACCGCGGTTCGTCCACCTGCGCCAGCCGCTCAGCAACAATCCTGTCGAAACACAGATCATTGAAAAGATGATCCGCCGTTACGGCATCAATTTCGTCGCAAGCCGTGCGGTCACACTTTTCGATATTGTGGGGTTCAGCCTGCTGACACCGTTCGAGCAGATGACGCAGCTCAACAGCCTGTCATATTCGCTTAATTCCGCGCATGCAAAAATGCTCGAACAGGATGTCGGGATAAATTTCGCCCGTTCGTCGAGTGGCGACGGATTCTATGTCTGGAATCGGGACCACGGCCTGGAAGCGAACGTCAACCTTTACCACTTCATGCATATCGTGTTGGCAGACAACGCCATCGCCCGCAGCAAATCGGCGTCAAAAGCGGTACCCCGCCTTCGCGCCTGCTTTCACGTCGGCAGCTGTTACGAGTTTCACCAGGCAGAGGGACTCAACCCGACCATCCACGACTTCATCGTGGGAGACGTAACGATAGAGCTTGCGCGCATGATCGACGCGGCACTACCGGGCCAGATCCTGGTTGGCGATTTCATGGCCGAGGTGCCGGATGGATCGGCGATCGACGACAAAATGTCGCAGATGCAACTCGATGCAGTTACTTTTCTCGAGCGTGCCCAGGGCAATCTTTCCAAACTGAGCGGTCTGGAACTGTCCGGCGAACGCGTATCGGCGATCAAGTGCTATCTGACCGGCGAGCGCCTCGAAAGCGGTGAGTTCAGCATCCGACGACTGCAGATCAAGGACAAGCATGGCCTGTCGCGCACCGCGTACAATGCCAAGGTCAACATTTATCGCGACACGGCGCAGCCGATTCTACTCGGCATCGAGGATCGTAAACTCGTTTCGAACCTACAGCCGGCGTAGCGGTCAAAACGGCAGGGTATATGTGAGGTAAAGGGGTTTAGCCTTGCGGATGAGTCGCACGATCGGACTGATTTTATGCATCATAGCCACGAATGCTGCGTCCGCAGAGGAGTCGGCGCCTGCATCGAATTTCAATATTGCATGGCAGGCTTACTCGGCTGCCGCCGACAGCCGTAATCCCTTGCAGATACTGCAAGCCGCTGAAGAGGCATTTAGCGCTGCCGAAAGAGAATTGCTGCCGTCCGATGCCCGCTACCCGCTGGTTGCGAAAAATTACGGCGAGTCCCTCCTGAATGCCGGAGACATCGAGCGGGCGCGCGAGGTTCTGACCCTGGCCGTCGAACGTTACGTCGACCACGCGGGCCCCGACGCAGCCGAACTCGTACCGCTCTACCTGCAGGTTGCCGAAGCACACGAAGATCTCGCCGCGGAATCCGGCCCCACACCTTACCTCGAACGCGCGCTGGCGATCTCGGCCGCGCATCACGGCGAAGCCAGCATCGAGTACGCAAACACATTGCTACGGGCGGGCAAGATCGGGTACCGAGCCGGGCCGTACGCCAGAGCTGAGACTTTACTGACGTCTGCCTATGACAGCTTCGCGCTGCACCTCGGCAAAGACAGCCTGCAGGCCGGCGAAGCAGCGTATCACCTCGGCCTTGTCGCCTTCGATCGGCAGAAGTTTCGAACGGCGGAATCGTTTTTCCTGGCAGCGCTCGGCGGATTCGACGCGACCAACCCGATCGGCAGGAGCAGGAATCTCGATACCCGGGAATACCTGGTCAAGACTTACGAATTCCTGGGCGAGTCGGCCAGCGCAACACATCATTGCCTCGAAATTGGCAGGATTCGTGAAGACGTCGACGCGGATCCCGTCCCGCTGTTCCGTCAACCGGCGACCTACCCGATCGATATGCTCGCCAGGCGTAAGGAAGGGCACGTCGATGTCGGGTTTACCGTCGACGAGCGGGGCTTCGTTCGCAACGCCCGGATCCTGACGTCGTCAGGCGAACCGCGCTTCGAAAAAGCGGCGCTCGCAGCTGTCAAACGGTTTCGTTATGCGCCGTTGTTCGCTAATGGTGCCGCCGTCGAAACCGAACACGTGCGGACCCGGATTACGTTCGAACTCGAGTAGGCGGTTTGAAAACTCGTCAGGAGCTGGTCGCTCTGCTGAGGGGCGCTGTGATTTGCTTTGCGAATGGCTGAAATCGTGCTGGGTTCTGTCTCCAGCTCAACTCAACGCACGCAAAGTCGCCACTGCGGATGATCGTGGGCGGCCTGATTATTCTTGTTGGCGTTAGTTGGACAACCGCGATACAAACGCTTCCTCGTTGCGCGGTATTAGATACTCGATCGAGCAAAATGGTCGGGGCGAGAGGATTTGAACCTCCGACCCCCACAACCCCATTGTGGTGCGCTACCAGGCTGCGCTACGCCCCGAATCATGACCGACCATTGAGAGTATCAGGCGGCAATGGTAATGCCGGCCCTGTCAATCTGCAAAGAATTACCTCAGCGACGGAGGATTTTCAGAACCTGCTCGAGCTCTACACGCAACTGCTTGATGATCTGCTGACTTTGACTGACATCCGATTTGGCCTGATCGCCCGTTAGCCGTTGCCGGGCACCGCCGATCGTAAACCCGTCGTCATAGAGAAGGCTGCGTATCTGCCGAATGATCAACACATCCTGACGCTGGTAATAGCGGCGATTACCGCGTCGCTTCACCGGCTTCAGTTGCGGAAACTCCTGCTCCCAGTAACGCAAGACATGCGGCTTTACAGCGCACAGGTCACTCACTTCACCAATGGTGAAATAGCGTTTTCCCGGTATTGGAGGTAGTTCGTCGTTATTCCCCGGTTCCAGCATAGGCCTCTACTCGGGCTTTTAATTTTTGTCCCGGCCTGAAGGTCACGACACGTCGTGCCGTAATTGGAATTTCCTCTCCAGTCTTTGGATTTCGTCCCGGACGTTCGTTTTTATCCCGAAGATCAAAATTGCCGAACCCGGAAAGTTTGATCTGCTCCCCAACCGCGAGCGATGCTCGCAGTTCCTCAAAATACATGTCTACCAGTTCGCGGGCCTCACGTTTATTCAATCCAAGTTCGTTGAACAAGGATTCCGCCATATCTGCTTTTGTCAGCGCCATTCGTTCTATTCTCTTATTACAGCCGCAAATTCCTGCTCTAATTTACGTACCGCGGCGTCCCTGGCTGAGTCCGCATCCTCGTCGGTAAGGGTGCGGGATGTTTCTTGCAAAATCAAGCCTAAAGCGATGCTTTTTAGCCCCGCTTCTACTCCCGGACCGGTGTAGACGTCGAATATAATGACATCCTGAATCAACGTTGGCGCTGCTTGCGCGACCTTTATCCTGATTGCCGCGGCCGACACGTTGTCGTTAACCAGAATCGAAATATCGCGGCGAATAGATGGAAACTTTGAGATGTTGGCTGCCGCAGAAATGTTGCAGGTAAGTACTTTTTCCGCGTTCAACTCGAAAACGAAGATATCTTTTTTAATGTCGAAATGCTTCGCTACTGATGGATGAAGTTTTCCGACCACGCCAACAATTTCACTGTTGCGCAGCACGTTTGCGGATTGACCAGGTTGCAACGCAACGTGTTCCGCAGCGTCAAAAGAAAACGTGTTTTTTTCGCCGGTCAACTCAAGGATCGTCTCAAGATCTGATTTTATGTCAAAAAAATCAACGAGCTGCGACTTGCTGCCCCACTGCTCTGGCAACACAGCGCCGGTAACCACCGCGGCGATACGCACGACCTCTTCCGGTGATTCGAGTGTACCGTGAAACGTTTTTCCGATTTCAAAAATTCGAACGCGTTCCTGCTGTCGCGCAATATTCGCCGACGCCGAATACAACATGCCAACCCATAACGACGATCGCATGACCGACATTTCCGTCGAGATTGGATTGCTCAAGACCAACGAAGATTGATCGCCGGACAATCGCGTGTTCGATTCTTCATCCACGAAACTGTAGGTAACGACTTCCTGGTAGTCGCGAGATACCAGTGCGTCAGCGACACGCTCAAGTCGAACGCGAGTCTCTGTGTATTCGACGAGTGGTAACGCAGCAGTCGCGGTCGATTCCGGTATCGAATCGTAACCATAGACTCTTGCAACTTCTTCGATGAGGTCCTCTTCGATTGAAATATCAAATCGAAATCCTGGTGGAACGACACTCCAGCCGTTTTCGTTTTGCTGCACGTCAAGCTGTAGCTGTTGCAGAATTCGTGTAACCCGATCAGTGGAAATTTGTGCACCCAGAATTTTTTCGAGTCGTGATTTGCGCAACTCGACGGTGTCGCGTGCAGGCAGTAAATCCTCGTGCAAATAATCGGACACCGGGCCTGCATCGCCACCGGCAATAGCGATCAACAACTCGCTGGCGCGCTCTACGGCCCTGACCTGCCCGCATGGATCAACACCGCGTTCGAAGCGCATCGACGCATCGGTATGCAGCGCATAGTGTCGTGCCCGCCCGGCGATTACGTCGGGTGGCCAGAAGGCTGCCTCGAAAAAAACGTCTTTTGTCGCTGGCGATACTGCCGTGCTCAGGCCGCCCATGATGCCAGCCAGTCCGATCGGACCGGTGTCATCGGCAATCACCAGCGTATCCGATTGCAGCTCGACTTCACGGCCATCCAGCAACGTGGCTGTCTCGCCGTCCACGGCGAATCGCGGACGAATCGGTCCGCGCAATAATTCGAGGTCATAAGCGTGTAGCGGCTGACCCAGTTCCATCATCACGTAATTCGTGATGTCCACCACGGGATGAATTGCGCGGATGCCACTCCGCCGCAGGCGCTCGACCATCCAGGTGGGCGTGACGGCAGACGAATCGATGCCCCGAACCACCCGCCCGGCGAAACGCGGGCAGGCCTTCGGCACGACCAAATCGACAGGGTGCTTATCATCGATCGTTGCCGCCGGTGACGTCACGTTTGGTGGCGACAGCGGCACGTCAGTCATCGCCGACAGGTCGCGGGCAACACCGAGGAGGCTGAAACAATCGCCACGATTCGGTGTGAGGTCAAGATCGATGACGTTGTCCGGCAATTGCAGATAATCAGTGAGCCGCGAACCGGTCGGCGCCTCGTCAGGCAGGTGAATGATGCCGTCCGATTCGTCGCCAAGGCCGAGTTCGATCGCGGAGCACAGCATACCGTTCGAAACCACACCGCGAATCTTCGATCGGCGCAGCTTGGTGCCATCCGGCAGACGGGTGCCCGGGCTTGCCAGCGGACTTTTCATGCCAGCGACCACGTTGGGCGCACCGCAAACAACCTCGACAGGGTCACCGCTTCCGGTGCTGACCTGGCAAACACTGAGACGATCGGCGTCCGGGTGCTTGCTGACGGACAGCACCTCGGCAACGACGATGCTATCGAGACCGTCTCCCGCGGCTGCGACGTCGTCCACCTCGTGCCCCGCCATGGTGAGGACGTGCGCCAGGTCGCTGCTGTCCAGCGGCGGGTTGACGAGTTCACGCAGCCAGTTTTCGGAAAATTTCATGCGCCGGCGCCCCGTTAGCGAAACTGGCGCAGGAAGCGCAGGTCGTTGTCGAAAAATGTGCGCAGATCGCCGACGCCGTAGCGCAGCATGGCGAGCCGCTCCACGCCCATGCCAAAGGCATAGCCGGAATACTCCTCCGGATCGACGCCGGCATTAACGAGCACGTTCGGATGCACCATGCCGCAGCCGAGGATTTCCAGCCATTTACCCTCTTCCCACAGGATGTCGACCTCGGCCGACGGTTCGGTGAACGGAAAGTATGACGGGCGAAAGCGCAGCCGGGCATCGCGTTCGAAGTAGCTTTCGACGAATTGATGCAGGACGGCCTTCAGATTGGCAAAGCTGATACCGCGGTCCACTACCAGACCCTCGACCTGGTGAAACATGGGCGTATGCGTCTGGTCGCTGTCGCAACGATATACGCGACCCGGGGCAATAAGCCGTATAGGCACGCCCTCGTCCACCATCGCCCGGATCTGCACCGGTGACGTATGTGTCCGCAACAGGTTGCCGCCCGGAAAATAGAACGTGTCATGCATCGCACGCGCCGGGTGGTTTTCAGGGATGTTCAACGCCGTGAAATTGTGGAAATCGTCCTCGATTTCCGGACCCGAGCGAACGGCAAAGCCGGAATTGCGAAATATTTGCTCGATTCGAGCCATCGAGGCAGTCACCGGATGACGACCGCCCGAAGCGTAGCCTCGGCCGGGCAGCGTCACGTCAACCGCGTCCTCGATCAATTGACGCGATAATGCAGCCTGCTCGAGATCGCTGCGCCGCGCCTGGAGTCTGTCGCGAATGACCTCCACCGCCTGGTTGATCGCCTGACCGGCCGCAGGACGCTCGTCGGCAGGCAGAGACCCAAGGCCCTTCTTGCGGACGGTCAACTCACCTTTCTTGCCAAGGTACGAGACCCGGACTGCGTCGAGCGCAGCGAGGTCTGCCGCGGACCCGATATCGGATTCGGCCTTTTCAACAAGCTCGTGGAGTGCCTGCATCGGAGTACCCAGGTATGAAATCAGCGCCGGATGCGGCGCCAACCCCTGACGTCGCTAGCTTTCAGCCAGCGCGGCCTTGGCCTGGGCGGCAATCGCGCCAAACGCATCCGGATCGTGTACTGCGATGTCCGCCAGCACTTTCCGGTCGATTTCCATATCGGCGCGGTTCAGGCCGTTGATCAGGCGACTGTACGACAATCCGTGCAGGCGCGCCGCCGCGTTGATGCGCGTGATCCAGAGGGCACGGAACTGGCGCTTGCGCTGGCGGCGGTCACGATACGCATACTGGCCGGCCTTGATGACAGCCTGTTTGGCGGTCCTGTACAGCTTGCTGCGGGCCCCATAGTAGCCCTTGGCCTTCTTCAGAACCTTCTTGTGGCGCGCCTTGGCGACGACACCGCGTTTTACTCTTGCCATTGCTCAATCCCCCCTTAACTGTACGGCAGCATGCGGCGCACGCTTTTGACGTCGGCGTCTGCCACCTGGGCCGTGAGGCCAAGCTGGCGCTTACGCTTCGACTTCTTTTTCGTCAGGATGTGATTGAGGTGGGACTGGGCCCGCTTATAGCCGCCCTTGCCCGTTCGCCGGAAGCGCTTGGCGGCGCCCCGGTTGGTCTTCATTTTCGACATTGTCGTCTCCGATCTTCTGGCCTTGCCACGTACAGTTGCCACTGCCGCTGCAGGCGGGTAATGCCGTCATCGCCATGTCAGAGCGAGTCTGGCCTTTACTCACTTTTTCTTTGGCGCAATAACCATTGTCATCTGCCGTCCTTCCATCGACGGCATCTGTTCAACGACGCCATATTCTTCAAGATCATCCCTGACCCTGGCCAGCAGATTGGCACCAATTTCCTGGTGCGCCATCTCCCGGCCTCTGAATCTCATTGTGACTTTCGTCTTGTCCCCGTGCTCCAGGAACTCTCTCAGCTTGCGCAGCTTCACCTGGTAATCACCTTCGTCCGTGCCCGGGCGAAACTTGATCTCCTTGACGTGAACCTGTTTTTGCTTGCGCTTGGCGGACTGGGCTTTCTTGTTCAGCTCGAACAGATACTTGCCGAAATCCATGATCCGGCAAACGGGTGGGTCCGCCGTCGGTGAAACCTCGACCAGGTCGAGTCCCTCGTCTTTCGCCAGCGCGATTGCAGGTGTCAGTGCCATGACACCGGCCTGCTCGCCGTTCGAGTCGATTACCCGAACTTCCGACGCGTCAATTTCCTCGTTTCGCCGAATTCGCTTTGTTGCTGCGATTCCCAGTCCCTCCTGCCAAA
>JAHHOT010000144.1 GCA_018677555.1 Gammaproteobacteria bacterium
CGCGGTAGTTGAGCGCCAGGCGCCCGGCCCAGTCGCCGTAGTCGATCTTGTCCACGCCGGGATTCACAGCGGCAAGGTCGGCTTCCGTGACGATGATGACCGGGGCGGGATTGAAGTTGTCGACGTAGTTAAGCGTGTAGTCGATCTCCTTGTCGTCCTGCGACCAGCGCAGTCCCGCAGTCAGGGTCAGGTCGTCGGTCAGGTCGAAATCGGCCTGGCCAAAGACGGACCAGTTGCGTGAATCGAGCAGGTAAAGCTGGGTTCCGATAGCGCCCTCGAAGCCGTTGAACGGATTCGCGGTCGCCAGGCCGGAATCGTCGCCGCCCGCCGCTACCAGCCTGCCGGTGGCGTTGATGTTGCCGAACGCCGGTGCGCCCGTTACCGATGTGCCGCCGTCGTTCTCGAAGTCGAAATAGTAAAAGCCGACCTGCCAGCGGGACTTCTCGGTGTCGCCGGACAGGCGAAACTCCTGCGTGAACTGCTTGATATCGACGAAGGTCTGGAACGTCAATATGGGAATGGCCAACGCGTCGCCATCCTCGTCGTAGAACTTGTCCATCGCGAGATAATTCGTAATAGACGTAAACTCCATGTCACCGGCGGTCGCGTAGTCGAACTTGACCGTCGCACTGGTCTGATCGCGATCGAGTATGCCGGGATGTTCGGCATAGTGTTCGTGCTCGTCGGCCGGCAAGCCGAACAGGTCCTGCACGCCCGGGGTCGTGACGGCACGCCCGAACTCATCGACCGGGCACAAACCGTCGATATCGAGTTCGCAGGTTTCGAAGACATAGCCACCCGTTGCAACGTCCTTGTCCTCGGCATACTTGAGCCAGACGTTCATTTGCAGATCATCCGAGAAATCGACCTGCAGGTTGCCGCGCAAGCCAATACCGTCCACGCCGCCAAGATCCTGTCCGCTGCCAGGGAACAACACATCGGTCGTGCCCGGAAGAATCGTATCGACGGACTCGATGTAGCCGTCCATCTCGGCGTAACGGCCGGAGACCCGCGCGCGCACGGTGTCGCTGCCACCGCCGATCGCGAATTCCAGCGCGCGATGACTGTAGTCACCGCCCTCCGCCTCGATGTAGCCGTTCAGCTCCGATTCGGATGCGTCGTTGCTGATGTAATGAATGAGGCCGCCAGTCGCGTTGCGGCCGAACAGGGTTCCCTGCGGGCCGCGCAAAACTTCGATGCGCTTCATGTCGAACATCTGCCCGCTGATGCCGTTCAGCGTGGAGATGTAAGCGTCATCCATGTAAACCGCGACAGGAGCTTCGAGATGGTCCTGGAAGTTGTTCTGCGAGATGCCGCGGATATTGAAAATCGTCAGGTTCGGCGACCACGCGTTGAGCTGCACGCCGGGCATCTGCTGGGTGATCTCGACGAAGTCGGTCATGCCGAGGGCATCGATCTGTTGTCCCGTCAATGCGGTAACCGAGACCGGCACCTCCTGCAGATTCTGCTCGCGCTTTTCGGCGGTCACGACGATCTCTTCGAGCACCTGCGCCATTGAGGTGGCGGGCACGGCTGCGACACAAAGCGCCAGCGTCACGCCGGTCATCCGGCCAACTACAGCTGTTTGCCTGGCTTTCATGATGTCTCCCCCTAACTGGACTGCAAGACCCCAAAGTGGGGACTGTTTGATATGAAATTCAGAAGCTTACACGCATTGCCGCGGATCGGGCCGGCACTCCCGCATTTCATACGTGAAATATATTGCTTAACATGTTAACTGTCAATGGAGCGGCGCAAATGCAGCCGCTGATCGAACACGCCGGGCACCAGGAATACCGCCGCCGCGACGAACAGCGCTGCGGCGGTGAAATTGACCGCGTCGTAGCCGCCTACCCCCAGCAGCAGCGCCGCCAGCCACGGCCCCACGGCGTAGCCGATGAACTGCATGGATACGCCGTGCACGACGATACGCCCGGTCGCGTCGAATTCGGCGAGCGTTGCCAGCAGGTAAGGCATGCTCAGGTTCCACAGGAAATTGAACGCGCACACGGCGAGCCAGTAGCGACTCGGGGCAATCTCGCCCACCAGCAGGTAGACCGCGATGGCGCCGCCGATCATGCCGACCGCAAGCGGCAGAACACGCCCAAGCCGAAGCTCGAATACAACCGCGAGAGCCGCGCCGAGAATGCCGAGAAACTGCGAAAACGTCAGCGCATTGGCCACCGCCTGCTCGCCCATGTCCGCCTCCAGGCCGACCAGGAACAGGTATACCCAGACAATGCCGATACCGATGTTATAGAGCAGTATCGCGAACAGTGACACGGCCTTGATCGTGCTGCCATAGCTGCGCTTGTCGGCAACCGCGTCATGCGCCGGTCCGGCATCCGGCAGAAATCGCACAAAGTAGCCGCCCGCTGCGCAGAACAGCGCAAAGAAAACGAGCACGCCATTCATGCCGGCGCTTGCAAACGCCGTGGGCATCAGTAACAAACCAAATGCCCCGTACGTGAGCACCCAGACGATGATGTAACCGAAATTCCGATCGGATCTTTCGGTCAATCCCATCATCGTGAACGTGAGCGAGATGATTCCGCCGGAACCCAGGCCGGTCACGAAGCGAATTGCGGCAAGCGTTTCAAAATCCGTCTGGCCGAGTGATGCAAGGTTTCCCACGGTACAGATGCCGACACAGGCCATCGCGAAGCGGCGCCACGGCACCCTTGACGAGATGAAACTGAGCAGGACCGTCGTGGTGGCGAGGCCGAACATTTCGATCGACGCAACCTTGCCCGCCTGCTCCTCGGTCAGCCCGACGAGTTCAACAAGCCCCTGCACGAAGCCCGGCTGCAGTATGAAGACACAGGGACCGACGACAGCGAGGAAAACGATGGCAACGATGGATTGGCGGGAATTGATATCGACCATGCCGTTACGCCTTTATTATTCGATTAGTATAGCGATAAACCATTCTATCCCGATTTTTGGACGCAGGAAGAGTGCAATATGAGATTCGGCATTCGCCTCATTGGTTACCTGGGCAACAGTCGTCACCTCGTGCATCTCGCACGACTGGCGGAGGACGCGGGCTTCGACTCGGTCTGGTTTCCACACGACACGTTCATGCACAACACCTGGGTGTTGACAACCGCCGCGGCCGAGGCGACCTCTCGCATTGGCATTGGCACGGTGGGCACAAATCCCTATACCACCAATCCCTGCGAAATTGCGACCTACGCCGCAACGCTTGACGATCTTTCCGGCGGTCGCGCCATTCTGGGTGTCGGTCTGCACACGGAAAAAATGGTCGAGTGGACCGGCATCGACGCCAGCGCCTACCGGCAGTGCACGCGGGAAGCCGTGGACATATTACGCGCGCTCTTTCGCGGCGAGACCGTCAACTATCAAGGGGACGTATTCCAGTGGACCGATCAATGTTACATGCGCATGGACGTGTCGCGACAGGACATGCCGATATATGCAGCCGGTTTCGGCCCCGATTATCTCGAGCTGTGCGGAGAGATCGGTGACGGCAGTTTGCCGATGATTACGCCGCCGGAATCGGCACCTTATATGGTCGGGAACATACGCCGCGGTATCGCACATTCCTCGCGGCCGGCACACGTCATCTCGGGCTGTGGCTGGCTGTCACTCGCGGAATCGCGGCAGGCAGCGAGCGATGTGATGCGCAGGATGGTCGCGTATTTCGGGCCGTATATGGAGGAGCCGTCGCTCAACAGCATCGGTTTGTCCCTGGCTGATTTCCAACCGGTGGCAGAGGCTGTCGCAAGCGGCGATTACGATAACGCAGCGTCACTCGTCACGGATGACATGATTCGTCTCGGGGTGTCCGGAACGCCGGCGGATGTCATCACCCAGGTTGAGCGACTTGCCCAGGCCGGCATCGACGAAGTGAGTTTCGGCGGCCCGCTCGGGCCGGATCCGGCGGAAGCCATTCGCCTGATGGGTGAGAAGGTCATTCCGTATTTCCGCCAGTGAGACCCGATCGGAATACCGCAGGCGTCGGGTGCGACTCACGATACGCCGTGCGCCCTAGCTGAAACTCGAATAGAAAATGAACGCGATGACGATCGGCGCAACGTAGCGCAACGAGATGTGGGCCGAGCGAAACAGCAGCGAGTCCCGCATGCCCAGTTCCTCGAGCAAGGTCGATCGTTTCATGACCCATCCGGCAAACAGGGCGATCAGGATTGCATTCAACGGAATGAGCAAGGTCGAAACGAGAAAGTCCACGATCTCGAAAATGTTCTTTTCCGCCAGAAACGGTACGAACTCGATCAGACGAACGTCTGACAAGGTATTGAACGACAGCGCCGCGGCGATGCCGATTAGCCAGGCGCTGACCCCGCCGACAATAGTCGCCGTAGTGCGCGACAGCCCCCGGTACTCCTCGAGCCAGGATACCGCCGGTTCCAGCATGCCGAGAACGGTCGAAAATGCGGCGAAAAACAGCAGCACGAAAAACAGCAAGCCCACGATGTGACCCAGCGGCATGTTGCCGAAGGCAATCGGCAAGGTGACGAAGATCAGGCCCGGGCCGTCGGCCGGGTCCAGGCCACTGGAAAACACCACGGGAAAAATCACGATGCCTGCAAGCACCGCCACGAGCGTATCCATACTGGCGATCCACATGCCCGCTTTGGGCAGATACACGTCCCGTGGTACGTACGCGCCATAGGTAATCATCATGCCCACGCCGACCGCGACCGAGAAAAACGCCTGGCCCAGCGCCATCAGAATGACTTCCGCGGTGACTTTGCTGAAATCCGGATTGAACAGGAAATCAAGGCCTGCGCGAATGTCAGCATTGAATATCGAATTGAGCGAAAGAACGATCAGCAGAACGAACAACGCGGGCATCATGAAACGTGTCATCGTCTCGATGCCCTTGCCGACACCGCGTGCAATAACCACGATGGCCGCAAGAATGAACAGTGCGTGAAATAACAGAACGCGCGTGGGCGACGCTGTCAAATCGGAGAACATGCGTGACGACTCCGCGCTGCCGAAGCCCGAGAACGCGTTCGTCGCCGCTTTGAGCGTGTAATCGATCGTCCATCCGGCGACGACACTGTAGTAACCCATTCCAACGAGGGGAATGAGCACGCTGATCCAGCCGATCGACATCCACCCCCTGTTCGCGCCCGCCTCGCGTATCAGTACGCGCATCGTTGCGACACCGCTGCCGCCGCCGCGGCGACCCATCGCCAGCTCCGCCAGGATCAGCGGTACACAAAGCAGGATGACAAACAGGAAGTAGACCAGCACGAAGGCGCCGCCACCGTTTTGCCCGGCCATGAAGGGAAAACGCCAGAGGTTGCCGAGGCCGACGGCACCGCCAATTGCTGCCAGCAGAAATACCGACTCGGACGACCAGGTTTCGTGCTTGTAGTTTGGGTCGACGGCCTGCATCTGTCTGAGTATACGGAATTTACGGCATTCAAACCGACTTCAGACAGGTTTAACGTATACTCTTTCGCAGACCCTGACCGCCAGGAAATTGATGAGCACTGCCGCAGCAATTCCCAATGCAACCGACTGGCCAGCTATCCGCGCCCGCTTCCCGATATTCGAGAACCGAACGTTCATGAACAGCTGCTCTTACGGCGCATTGTCCACCGACGTCATGCATTCTCTGCATACGTATATCGACGATCGCATGGAAAAAGGCACGGACTGGGCACAGTGGGTCGAGCGGAACGAAAACGTGCGCGCCGGTGTCGCCCGGCTGATTGCTGCGGTACCGGATGAAGTTGCTGTGACAACGTCTGCGTCGCAGGGCATCAATGCGATTGCGAGCGCCATGGATTTCAACGCTGAGCGCAACAAGGTAGTCATCAGCGACTACGCGTTTCCCACGAATGCACAAATCTGGTACGCGCAGCAAGCGCGTGGCGCCGAGGTCGTCCAGATCGGAGAACGCGACGGCTATATACCGCCAGAGGCATTCGCCGAGGTCATCGACGAGAAAACGCGAATCGTCGCGGTTTCACAGGTCTGTTTTCGCAACGGCGCAAAACTCGACATACCGGCAATCACGGAGATCGCCAGGCAGAACGGGGCGTATGTGCTGGTGGACGGTTATCAGAGCCTCGGCACCGTTGAATTCGACGTCAACGAAATGGGCGTTGATTTCCTGATTGGCGGGTTCGTCAAGTACCTGTTGGGCTCCGCCGGAGTTGCTTTCGCCTACGTACGGAAAGATCTTGTCGAGAAGCTTGTCCCGACCGCGACCGGGTGGTTCGCGCAGGCTGACATCTTTGCCATGGACAACACGAAGTACGACCCGTCACCCACCGCAAGGCGATTCGAAAGTGGCACCCCGCCCGTGCCCAATTGCTACGTCGCCGAGGCGGCACTGCGGATCATCGAGGAGGCGGGGCTTGCGGCGATCGTGGGGCGAATACAGGAGCTGACGACCGCCATCAAGGATCGGGCCCGGGAGGCCGGCTACCGCTTCGGCATGCCGGACGACCCGTCGAAGCACGCTGCGATGATCACACTGCGATCGACCGACGAACACGGCCTCGTCGCCGCGCTGGAGGCCGATCGGATTGTTACTTCATGTCGCGGCGGCAACTTGCGCGTGTCACCGCACTTCTACAACAACTTCGCGGATATCGATGCCTTGTTCGACTCGCTGGCAAAGCATCGTCACCTGCTGGCCTGAGGTATCGTGAACGCATGACTGCAGAGCCGGAAATTGCCGCGTACAAACCCTGCCTGGTGGAGGTCCGGGGCGGCAAGTCATACCTCTGGTGCGCCTGCGGTCGCAGCCGGCGTCAACCGTTTTGTGACGGCTCGCACAAGGGCACCGGTCTTGAACCGCTCCGCTGGACGGCCGACAAGAACGGCGAAGTGCTTCTATGCGCCTGCAAGCATACGAAGTCACGTCCGTTTTGCGACGGTACGCACAACATGTTGTCGGAAACCTATGCCGAAGCGAATGAATCGGACGGTGCTGACGCCGTATTGGTTGGCTACGAGGCCTACCGGAACGGCACGCAGCGTGCCCTGCTGGACAATGGCTGTTACGTCATTCGCGCCACCGGTGAAAATACGCGCAGACTCGGCACTTTGGCCGTAGTCCCGCTGATCGACGCGGACAGCGGTGCCGAGCATCTCTCGCAGTATCTCGTCACCGCGGAATCCGGCGCATCACCGGTCATCGAATTCCCCGGAAGCGACGTGGTCCTGTTCATCGAATCGGGTGCGGGGACGATTCGAATCGGGTCCCGTGAATACAAGGTGGCGCGCGAGACGGGTGTATGCATAAAACCCGGCGAAGCGTTCCAGGTCGTTAACGACGAGCAGGCGGATATGATTGTCACGGTGTCCGCATGTCCGCTGGGCAGCGAAATGATCGTGCATGAGACCATGCCTCCCGACTTCGATCAGTCGATCCCTGAACGCACGCAGGGCGTGGACGAGGAAAAACAGCAGGCCATGGGCGATCGCTTTTTCCAGGTGCTTATCGATCATGACAGTCATGGCACCCCGGTCACGCAGTTTATCGGCGAGATACCGAGGTCACGCGCCGCACACCATCATCACCTCTACGAAGAAACAATCATGGTGCTCTCGGGCGAAGGCTTCATGTGGACCGACAAAACCAGGACACCGGTACGCCCCGGCGACACCATATTTCTGCCGCTGAAGCAGGCACATTCACTCGAATGTACCAGCGACAGCGGCATGCGACTTATCGGCTTGTTCTATCCGTCGATGTCACCCGCCATCAATTACTAGAACCTGTCACAAATGCCACTATGAGCCGCATGTCATATCCTGTTGTTTTTCGCTCATGTGGATTAACCGCACGATGTTGCTAGTGCCTCGTATCTCGCGTCGCGATGCCGTGCTGCACCGATGCGGGACCCTGAGATAGATCCTGATGTTCATCGGTCACTTCGCCGTCGCACTGGGTGCAAAGAAAATCGTTCCGACAGTATCCCTGGGCACGCTGTTCCTCGCATGCCAGCTCGCTGACCTTATATGGCCGAACCTCGTGCTGCTCGGCATTGAAACCGTAGAAATAGAGCCCGGCAATACGGTCATGACGCCGCTCGATTTCGTTCACTATCCTTACTCGCACAGCCTGCTCGCAACGCTTTTATGGTCGGCCATACTCGGCGGCGTATACATGTCGCTGACGCGCAGCGGCAGGCATGTTGCCATTGCCGTCGGTGCCGTCGTATTCAGTCACTGGGTGCTGGATTTCGTGACCCACCGGCCTGACTTGCCGCTGACCCTGAGCAACGAATGGCGCGTCGGCGTTGGCCTGTGGAACAGCCCGATTATTGGAATTTCGCTGGAGTTGCTGCTGTTCGGCCTCGGCGTGTGGCTTTACGCACGCAGCACCAGGGCACTCAATCGCCGCGGCAGCATCGGATTCTGGGCATTGATCCTGTTCCTGCTCGCGGCCTATGCGGCAAACCTCCTGGGCCCACCGCCGCCGTCGCCTGCCGCAGTTGCCTGGACGGCGCAAGCCCTGTGGCTCGTTGTCGCATGGGGCTTCTGGATCGACCGTCATCGCACAGGCGCCGCCACACGCATCGCGAGCTGACGATTCGATGAACCGGGGAGAGAGCAAGAAGCACAGGATTGGTGTATGGCTAGCCGCCCGTCACCGATAAGCCCGAACAAGGCGCCGTTGCGCCGCTGGGCTGTCGTCGGCGCAGCGATCGCAGGCATGTCCACCGGTCCGGGCCAGTTCGCCTTCGGCTCGTTATCATTGTTCATCATCCCCCTTGGTAAGGAATTCGGCTGGGACCGGGCGGAGATCAGCGTCGCCTCAACGATTTTCACGGTAACGCTCATGCTGTCGCTGCCGTTCCTGGGCCGCCTCGTCGACCGCTATGGCAGCCGCAGGATACTGTTGCCCTCGATGCTGATTGTCGCCCTGTTGCTCGCCTCGAACGCCTATTTTGTCGAAGAGCTGTGGCACTTCTGGCTCGTATTCGCTTTGATCGGCTGTCTGGGCGCCGGCGCCAACAGCCTGCCGTATATGCGCACGGTGTCGGCGTGGTTTGACCGGCGGCGCGGGCTCGCACTCGGGATAACACTTGCCGGCGCCGGCCTCGGCTACTCTTACGTGCCGCCGGCCGTGCAGGCCGTCATCGCGAGCCACGGCTGGCGCGCTGCCTACTACCTGCTCGCGGCGATCATCCTGTTCATCGCCCTTCCGCTCATCGCATTATTTTTTCGCGAATCGCCGGGCGAACGCGCCAGCAGCGCGCCGTCGGTCTCGAGTGAAGCCACTCTGCCGGGAATGGAACGCCCGGCAGCACTGCGCATGCCGGTTTTCTGGCAGCTGTTCGCGGTGTTCGGGCTCTTGTCCTGTGCCCTTTACGGGCTGATGCTGCACAGCGTGCCGATGTTGATCGACCGCGGTATGAGCGCCACCGCAGCAGCGCTCGCCGCCTCGACGATCGGCGTTACGATCATGATTTCGCGCGTCATCGTCGGCTACCTCATCGATCGAATCTTTGCGCCTGTCGTGGCTGCAATCGCATTCGGCCTTTCCGCCGTCGGACTCATCGTACTCGCCGTCGGCGCGGTCGACGTCGCCGCGTTTATCGCAATGATTCTGATCGGCTTCAGCATCGGGGCGGAAATCGATCTGCTGACATTTCTGACAACGCGATATTTCGGCCTGCGCCATTTCGGCGCGATTTACGGGCTTCTTTTCGTATCCTTTCTCATAGGCACGTCAAGCGGACCGCTGTTGTTCGGTTGGGCATACGAGCGCGCAGGCTCTTATACTCTGGTGCTGTGGGTTGCGGCCGCACTGGTACTCGCGGCGACACTCATCACGCGAACGCTGCCGCAATACGCACGGTTCGAATCATCCGGAGAAAATCATGCGTGACTATCTGAAGATGCTGGCACAGCGTAATGAGCTCACAGTCATCAACGCCACGGTGGACCCGGAGTACGAGCTCGCCGCCGTAACCCAGGCGCTGCAGGCCAGGAACGACAACGTCATCGAATTCAGGGACGTGCGCGGGGCGTCGATGCCGGTGGTCACGAACGTCTTCGGCAGCCGGCGGCGACTCTGCGAAATGATTGGCGCAAGCGACGGCAATTTTTGCCGGCGCTGGACGGAACTGTACCCGGCCGCAACTGCCGGGCCGTTGCCGACGGCGGCGGCGCCTGCCGGCAAGCGTGTGTCCGGCAAGCTGCATGACCTGCCGCAGATCACCTACTTCGAAAAAGACGGCGGCCCTTACATCACGTCCGCGCTGTTCCTCGCACAGCATCCCGACACGGGTGTCGCCAACCTGTCATTCCACCGTTCGCAATGCATCAGCGACACCGAGCTGCGGGT
>JAHHOT010000002.1 GCA_018677555.1 Gammaproteobacteria bacterium
GATCAAAGCCGGCATCGCCCCTATGCAGGGACTCAACGAATGCCTTGCAGCGATTCGCGGGGCTGCAGACTTTGCCGCGGCTTGCAAAAACGTTGGCGAGATCCAGCCGGTTGATGTTGCGCCGCGAGCTGACGGTCAACCGACATGCCTGAATGAATGGGACGCCAAGCGCGCGGTGGCCGCGCACGGCCTGCCGATACCGGACGGTGCGATCTGTCGGCCTGGTGATGCGGCGGCGAACGCGGACGATCTCGGTTACCCACTGGTCGCCAAAATCCTGTCGACGGAGATCGCTCACAAAACAGAAGTCGGCGGCGTAATTCTCGATTTGCAGGACGCCGGGCAAGTGGCTGCCGCCGCTGCCCGGCTGGGACAGATCGGCGACACGGTTTTGCTCGAACGCATGGCGCGAGCGCCGATCGTCGAACTGCTCGTCGGGGTGCGGCGCGACCCGCAGTTCGGTCTTGCCCTGGTTATCGGCGCCGGCGGCACGCTCACCGAGCTGCTCGACGACTCGGTGTCACTGCTGTTCCCGGTTTCGCGCGAAGATCTGTCGCGGGCCATCGATTCTCTTAGAATATCGCGCATGATCAATGGGTTCCGCGGCGGACCCGCGGGTGACCGGGAGGCTGCAATCGATGCGATCGCGGCGGTTGCGAGCTATGCCGAGGCCAACAGGGATTCACTGGTAGAGCTCGATATCAATCCACTGCTGGTGCTCGAGGACGGCGCCATCGCGGTAGATGCCTTTATTTCCCGCCTGCCATGAAACAGGCCAGCGTCTGATGGAGATTTCGCGACCGTTTATTCGTTTGCCCTGGGCATTCGATGCACAACGCATGGCCGAAGAGGTTTCCGGCATCGATCCCACGGCGTGGATGCAACACCCGTCGCGGCTGACCGGTAATAGCGCTGCCGCGCTCATTTCACGTGACGGCGGTGACAACGACGATTTCGAAGGCGCAATGGCACTTACCGCGCACCTTCGGGCAAGCCCGTATTTACAGCAGGTTCTCGCATCATTCGGCGAGGTGCTGGGCCGCTCGCGACTCATGAAGTTGTCCGCAGGCAGCGAAGTCGCAACTCATGTTGACTTTAACTATCACTGGTACACGCGCGTGCGTATTCATATACCGGTAGTTACGAACAGCGGCGTGACATTTTCTTGCGGCGACCGCTCGCTGAACATGCGCGCCGGCGACTCCTGGATATTCAACAGCTGGCGCAGGCACCGCGTAGTCAACGATAGCGGTGACGACCGCATTCACCTCGTTGTCGATACATCGGGGTCTGCACGTTTCTGGCAAATCGTCCGCGAGATGGAAGCCATGTCGCCCGAAGAGAATGAGCAACTCGACGACTCGAAATTGCAGTTTGTTGCGTACGATCCGGCCGCGAGACCGGCGATTCTGACGGAACGCTTCAACATCGCCCCGGTGATGGCGCCGGGCGAAATGGATGCTCTCGTGCAGGACCTCGTCAGCGATTTCGAGAGTAACCCGGACAACGACCCTGAGCTGGTCACCCGTTACAAACGGCTCATGTTCGATATGTGCAAGAATTGGCGTGAATTATGGCACCTGTACGGCTACCAGCGGGCCGGCTGGCCGCACTACCGCAGACTCCTGGAAAGTGTGCGCCGACAGCTGCACCCGGACCGGCGCGCCCTCGCAACGTCCAGCAACGACCTGGGCGTCAACCCGGTGATTATCCAGCGAATTCTGAGGCCGGCTCTTGCTGTCGACGAGTTCGATCACTTTGTCGATCCGGACAAATCGTCATAACCGAAAAGACGCAGGTCCATTTCATAGAAATCGCGTACGCTGGCGGCAAGCTCCTCATCGTAGTACTCGCGCCAGGGTTTGTGCTTTGAAGGATTCTTCCGCGGCAGCGGCGTCGACGGTATTCCCAGGAAAGCACAGATCTTGTCGTAGGATTCCTGCAGCGATTCGTACCGGCCTACAAAATCGAGGCCTACCCTGGCGTCGGCGTCGGTCAGTAAACGATACTGCGGCAATGCCAGCACGCGCTGCCGAAATCGCTGCCGGTTAATCGCCAGTTTCATGAAGCGGCGTGCCGAATGCGCGAAATCCGAATTATCGCGCTGCAGGAAAAAGCAAATCGACACGAACCGGTCAAACGGGTTGCGCACGAACCCGAACTTGAAATAGCCAGTCCACCGGTCTGCGTCGAAATGCGGCCTGATCTGCTGCACGGAAATGTGCCCGTGCCGCAACCGCGCGATCTCCGGTATTGGCAACGCTTGCTGGCCAAACAACACCTGTTGCTCCCAGTCGTCTTCATGCAGGTGTGGGCGCAGCGCCTCCCGGATGGCGTGCGTTCCGGTTTTCGGGACAGCGAAAAAAATGAAGCGGTGCTTGTGCGAGACAATCATTGACGCCGCATACGCTAGCCGACCGGATAACGACCCAGGATTTCCTCCCCGAGTGCGTCGCGTAGCGGTTCGAGGTGTCTCTCGTAATTCCTCCACTGGTCGAGTCCGCTCTTGTAGATTGGCTGACGTACCTGTTCGGAACTCGGCGTACGGACACTGCGTTCCGTACTGTAGAAACTCAGGCATTTTTCCTCGAACGGCAGACCGCAAAATTCGAGCATCCGTCTGACCTCGCGTTCCAGGTCCGCAACAACGTCTTCGTGATTGACCCGATGCACGAACCCCGGCAGGACGCGATCCCAGTGATCCATGAGTTCCACGTACTTGCGGTAATAATTGCCGATCTCCGTGAGGCCGTAGGAGAACTCCTGGCCATCGCCGAACAGTTGCTTGAAACCGCTGAAACAGCAGGCCATCGGATGGCGACGTGCATCGATAATTTTTGCGTTGGGCAATATCAGCCTGATCAGGCCGACATGAAAGAAATTATTGGGCATCTTGTCGATGAATCGCGGCGCGTCCGCGCGATATACACGGGTGTCTTCGATGAACTGCTCGCCGAAGCGGGCGAAGTACTCCGGGTCAAGATCGCGCAGAATTCGCGGATAGTTCGGTCCGTCACCGGTCGCGCGGTTGTCGCGGCCCCGCAGGCGATTGGCCAGGCTCAGTATATTCGGCAGTTCCATCGTGCCGTCGACCATCGAGTGAGAAGCGAGAATCTGCTCCAGCAGCGTAGAGCCGGCGCGCGGAAGCCCGACGATGAAGATCGGGTCGGGGGCATCGCAGCCGTGACCACCCTGGCGCTCGAAAAGATCGGCGGTGCACACCTCTATCTGGGAGTCGACCCTTGCTGCCAGCCGGGCGGCCTTATGGCGGACGGATTCGTATTTGAGCCCGTTGCCCTGCGAATAAAAGCGGAACGACTCGTCGAAATCCCGGCGATCTTCGTAGGCTTTGCCGAGCGCGAACGACATGTGCACACGATCGTCGGTCGATGTCTTCGACTCCGCCTGGTAGCGACGCATGTGCTCGATTTCTTCATCCGTGAACTGGTACACCTTGGTATTCGCGAGACTCCAGAACGCATCCCCGTAATATGGATCGAGCGTATAGGCCTGTTGGTACGACGCGATGGCTTCGTCGAACTCGCCGGCCGCTTTTTGTGCGTGGCCGCGCATGACGAGGACCTTGTTCTGCTGCGGGCTTTTCGCCAATACCTCGTTGTACAGCCGAATGGCTTCCGCCGATTCACCGAGTCCCGATGCTGCCGACGCGAGCAGCGATTTATGGCCGAGGTTTTCAGGCTCCGAATCGAGCAGTAGCTTCGCCTGCTGGTAAGCACGCTCGAATTTCTGCCGGCGCAACAGGACATTGACGTAATCCACACGCGCCCGGACATAGTCAGGCGCGAACTCGGCGCAGCTTTCCAGCAGGAACTCGGCGTCATCCAGTACCTCGAGCCGCACCCCGATTTCGGCAAGGAGACGCATACCTTCAATGTGGTGTTTGTGCCCGGTCAGAAACTCGCGGCAAAGCCGTTCCGCCCTGTAGATTTCATCCTCGTAAAGCAGGCTGCGAACGGCCAGCAGTTCCGGCGGCAGTTTCGCCAGCTCCTCGGCTTCCGCGTACGCAGCCCTGGCTGCTTCCTTGTCGCCCTTTAGATCGTACAGATTGACCAGCGCCTTCCAGCTGGCGAGCAGTGCGGGATTGAGCCTGACGGCGTTTTCGTAGGCGGACGTTGCGTCGTCCAGGCGATTGAGCGTGAGATTCGTGTGCCCGCGCTCCTGGTGGCCACGCGCGTAGGTGGGCGCCAGCTCGTGTAACGCGTCCAGCGTGCGCAGTGCATCCTCGTGCTTTTCGCGATAGCGCTGTGATACCGCCAGCATGTAAAACGCGTCCCGGCGCGCCGTGGGACTCACCGGCATGGCAGATATCTCGCGCGTCAGCCGTTCAGCCTCGGCGAAGTGTCCTTTCTGAATAAGACTCTTGACGCGCGCAAGCTCCGGCTTCGCGTCGTTCGCCAATTCACTGCCCCGCGTCGTGACGTTCACTGCTGAATACCGGCTTACCGAATAAAAAAGGCCGAACCTTGCGGCTCGGCCTCATAGTATCGTATCCGTCAAAAACTATTCAAAATCGAAGAACAGGCGCAGCCCGTAGGAACGCGGCCGATTCGTCGTTACGCGTGGATGATAATCCTGCGTGTTGATGAATATTTGCGCCGCCTCGTCGGTAACGTTGTTGACATACAGCTCTGCGCCCCACTCGTCCTTTGTGAAGCCGGCCGCGAGGTTGACGAGCGTGTATGCGTCCATCACGTAGCGGCCGTTCAGGAAGGGATTTCCGGTGGTCGGGTCGATAAGATTGCCGAAGTTCCCGCCCTCCGGCGCGATCTTCAGGCCGGTTCCGCTGACGTTGTACACCTCGCGCGTTACGTCTTCGGCAAAATACGCGTTACCAATGATGCTGGCCTTGCGCTCGCCGGTATACGCGACAGAACCTGAGATGTACGCATCGCCGCCAAAATCGTTGAGCGGCCAGTCATAGCGGGCACGCAGGTTTCCCGAGAAATCCGGCGTGAAAGGAAGATCGCTGCCCTCAGGCACGCTAACGCCGACGAGCTGCGGATTGATGCGGGTAAGCTCCGTGTTGACGAAGCTGAAGGCCGCATTGAAGGTCCAGCGGTCGGTGGCTGCCCAGGTCAGGTCGGCATCGATACCGGAGATTTCGGCGTCACCGACGTTCTCGATGAAGACCAGGAACGCAACGTTGCTGGGGTCGAAACGCGTCGTCTGCAGTTCAGTAATCTCCGACCAGAACGCCGTTGCATTCAGCCGCATGCTGCCGCCAAGGATGTCCGACTTCAGGCCGATCTCGTAATTCGTCAGCTCGTCGGTCTTGGCAACCGCCGGCACCGCATAACCCTGATAGACACCGGTCTGATTGCCCGCGAAGGCGCCGGCATTTCGGTTCGTGGTCTGCGGCCGGAAGCCCTCGGAGTAGGTGCCAAACACCATCACGCCGTCGCTCAGGCTCCAGTTGAGTGTCGCACGAAGAATCGTGTCGGACTGGTTCGCGGTGCCGTCAGGCCCCAGCCCGGAAATATTGAACGAGCCGTCGTTGACGGCGGCGATGAGATTGTCCGTATTCGCTACGCCGAAAAAGTCGTCCATCGCGGACCTGTCGCCGGTCTGGTTGTACAGGCCCAGGGCCTCGTGACGCTGGGAAACACGGTTATCGAAGCCGGTACCGTCGCACATCGGGGCACCACCCTTGCAGCCGAAAGACGACCCGGTCGAGCCGCCGAGGTTGAAGTCCAGGTCGTACCAGCGCGCACCGATACTGGCACTGAAGGTGTCCGTGAAGTCGAACGTCAGTTCGCCGAATACTGCTATCTGGTCCTCTTTGCGCGTGAAATCGTTGACGAAAATCGTGGTTGGCCCGCGCCCGGTCGGGTCGTTTACACCGCGAACAGGTACCCCGTTGAGCGTGCCCGGTGCGCTCGAGACATTGAAGCCGGCATCAACCGCGCCGAAATACTGGAACTGGCCCTCCGAATTGGTTTCGCCCTCGTCCAGGAATACGCCCAGCGTG
>JAHHOT010000102.1 GCA_018677555.1 Gammaproteobacteria bacterium
CCTACCGCAGTAAATGGCTGCTCCGCATGCCTACGCGGCTTTTTTAACGTCGACGCTCAGCGCTGTGAACACATGCTCAAGGATAAGCGGATTTATCCGCTTCGCATGGGTTACCGGCGCCATGTGCGCAACCCCGTCTACCATGACTCTGTCCGCGCAAGGCGCCGCTGCCGCCAGCGCCTCGGAAACGGCGCTGGCCGGGGCCCGGGTCGCAGTGCCGCAGATGACCCGCACCGGCATATGCAGCATGGCAACATCGGCCGCGCTCACGCCGGCAGACAGTATTGCGTTGAACTCGGCGGCAACCTTCGGTAGCAGTCGCACCAAACGGCGCCTGGCCCTGAAGCGAAGCTTCGACCAGGCTCCTCGGCCGGACCAGTATTCAATAAAGTACCTGGCTGCAGCCCTGCGCTGCCACCAGGAATTTTTTCGCGCCTGCACGAAGCGATGCACCGTAAGGATTTCCTGTGCCGCGTCGCCGCCGACCCCGTTGTCAAAAAGCAGCAAGAACTGCGCCGGTTCGTAAACCGTCAGGCTCGCTACACGCTCCGGATACATGAGGGCAATCTGCAGTGCGACCGCGCCGCCGTATGAATGTCCTACCAGGTGCAACGGGCTGTTGGTTTTTCCTGCCTCGGCCTCGATTTGCCGCAGGACGTTGTCCACCTCGTCCTGAATTTTCATGCCGCGTATGAAATGCGGCGACTTGCCGTAACCGATCAGGTCCGGCGTCAGCACTCGCAGGTGTCCGGCAAAGGCGGCCACCAGCGTGGACCACTGGCCGCGCGAGCTGGCGCTGGCATGTATACAGACGACCAACGGCTGACTGTTTTCGATATCGGTCTTGTGCATCGGCTTCTCCGCAATGTTGCTGTCGTGGTGCCATGTGGCTTGCGATGAAGTCTGTGGGTTGCGTGCGCTGCAGTCCTGACCGCGCGACGACCAATTGCTGACCATTCACTGACGGCCCGTCGGGACGCGCTGGCGAAAGCATAAAAATCAATTGAAACAATATGTTACCGGAACCGGCAATGGAGGAACGGCGCCCGCGCCGCGACCACCTCGACAAACGAAAATCGCGCCGGGGGCGGCGCTCGTACAGGGAATCCTTCGACGTAGGAGCGGCGCCCTCGCCGCGACCACCTCGACAAACGTAAATCGCTCCGGGGCGGCGCTTGTACAGGGAATCCTTCGACGTAGGAGCGGCGCCCGCGCCGCGACCACCTCGACAAACGAAAATCGCGCCGGGAGCGGCGCTCGTGCAGGGAATCCTTCGACGTAGGAGCGGCGCCCTCGCCGCGACCACCTCGACAGACGAAAATCGCGCCGGGAGCGGCGCTCGTGCAGGGAATCCTTCGACGTAGGAGCGCCGCTCTCGCCGCGGTCGCTACGCTTTTACCAGTCGAATGCGCCGGTCTGCAGGAATCGAATCACGAGATCGATGACATCGTCGTCCTTCATGATGTAAGCGTGACTTACCGGCATCACGCGAAAATCCGCCATTCCATCGAGCCTCGTGTCGTCCACCGATACTTTTCCATCGTCGGGGTCATCGAGCACCGCGGAGGTAATCGGGTCGATTGTCCGATTACCGGCAATGACGGCGAATTCGAAGCCTGGCGTACCGAGGCGCAGCGGGATGCTTTCCGGCCCTTTGCCGAGTTGTAAACCAGCCGGCCCGTTGAGCCAATCGAAACCGGGCCAGTCAGCCATCTTGTCTGCCGCTACGCTGCCCTGGTTCGGCGGCCCCAGCATGACTACGCGACCGACAACGCTGCTGTCGTTGTTCTCGAAGTAATAACGCACCAGTATGCCGCCGAGCGAATGGGTGACGAAATGGACCTTTCCGCCGCTGCCAGGCTCACCGCACAAGAACAGACCGTCCTCGATTGCTAGGTCCGCAAGCTCCTCGATCGGATGGTCTCGCGAAGGATAGTCGATATTGGCCACCCTGAAGCCGGCTTCAGCGAGGGCTTCCTCCATTTCCTCCATGGACGCGGCAGTGCGCGCAAGACCGTGCAGAAGAACTACGCATGCGGGGCCGGAATTGTCAGCCGTCGCGCCGCTTGCGGTCATTGTGACGATCAGCAGCAGCAACAATGCGCAGGGCTTTTGCACGTCCGGCATGCGTCAGACGGAAAACCAGAACTCGATTTCCGACGTTTCCACGTCGAATCGCGCGGCATGTTCTTCATTTGCGTCCAGGTGATACCAGTCACCCTTGCCGTAACGCCTCTCCTCGCCGTTCACCGTCAGGATCAGCTCACCCTCGGTAATTACACCGACGTTTTCCGTCGGGTGCGTATGCATGTCGATAGTGGTGCCTGCCGGATAAGATGCAAACAACACCTCGCAATTTTCCGCCTGCAGGCGGAAAGCGTCGAATGGCCCGGTAAACTCCGGCAGTGCGCGGATGAGATGCGGGAAATGCGCTCTATTCATAGCTTAGCCATACTCCTCAGTAATGGGGCGGACGCTCATTGGCAGTATCCGATGGTGCGTTCTCCTCCGACATCGCCCGCATGCGCTCGACCAGTCCCTGGCACAACTCGATCACTTGCATGAGCTGTGCCTGCTGGTTGCTCAGCGCATCATTGAGCTCTGTAAGCAAATGCTCCTGGTGCGCAAGTTTTGTTTCTATGTCGACCAGACGGCTCTCTTCCATGCCACGCCCCTTGTGTCTTTTACATAAACACTACGAAAGCTCGACCCACTTCGCAACGAGTCTTTGAAGCGGATTCGCAGGAACGGCGCCTTGCCGCGACAATGTCGACCCAAAAAAGTCGCGCCGGGGCGGCGCTCGTACAGCGATTCTTCCGTTGCAGGAGCGGCGCCCTCGCCGCGACAACCCCGCTGCACAAAAATCGCGCCTGGCACGCCGATTGAAAACAACCAGGCATGAACACAGCCCCTGCTACGCAATTCGACCGGGTTTTTTGTATGCTAGGTATTCGATACTGCCGGTCAGCACCGCACAAGAACAACAAGACGCATTGAGATGTCCCTGATTCGCTTCGATGAAGTGTCGCTCCGGTTCGGCGACCAGAAAATTTTGCACGAAGCCAGCTTGTCCATCGAGCCGGGCGAGCGCGTGTGTCTGATCGGGCGCAACGGCGCCGGCAAGTCGACCACGCTCAAGCTGATTAACGACCAGCTGCAGCCCGACAGTGGCGAAATCGTGAAGCGCAGCGGCATCGTCATCAGTGAACTGACGCAGACCCTGCCGGAGGCGATGGAGCTCCCGGTACGCAATGTTGTCCGGTCCGGACTGATCGAGATTCGCATGCTGCTCGATGAATACCGCAATCTCTCGCAGCAGGAGCTGGATGCGATGGGCCTGGCGGAACTCGAGGATCTGCAACGGCAGATTGAGGCGCACGGCGCGTGGAATATCGAGCAACGCGTCGATGCGACGATAACGGCGCTGGGGCTCCCCGAAGACAAAGACATGTGCGATCTCTCCGGCGGCTGGCGTCGTCGGGTAGCGCTGGCCAAAGCGTTGGTGCCGAACCCGGACCTGCTGCTGCTTGACGAGCCGACCAACCACCTCGACATCGCGACGATCAAGTGGCTGGAGGGCGTGATCTCGTCATTCGATGGCGCCGTTCTGTTCATCACGCACGATCGTGCATTCCTGCAACAAATAGCAACGCGAATCCTGGAAATCGATCGCGGCAAGCTGACCAGCTGGCCTGGCGACTACCGCAATTTCCTGCGCCGAAAGGCAGAATCGATGTCCGTCGAACGGGACGAAAACGCCAAGTTCGACAAGAAGCTCGAGCAGGAAGAGGAATGGATTCGACAGGGTATCAAGGCGCGTCGCACCCGCAACGAAGGACGCGTCCGCGCGCTGGAAAAAATGCGCGAGGAGCGCGCGAGGCGAATCACTCCTGACGGGAACGCCCGCATTTACATCGAGGAAGCCGACGCGTCCGGCCGCAAGGTCATTCGCGCGCGTAACGTAAGCTACCGATTCTCCGACGAGGCGTTGATCGAAAATTTCTCGATCAAGATCGTTCGCGGCGATCGTATCGGCATCATCGGCAACAACGGCGTCGGTAAGACGACACTGCTGCGATTGCTGATTGGCCAGTTACAGCCGCAGTCCGGCACAATCAAGCACGGCACCAATCTGAAGATCGGCTACTTTGACCAGCTGCGAGAATCGCTGGACCCGGAGAAGTCGGTTGCGGACAACGTCAGCGAGGGCCGCACCTATATTCGCCTGAACGGCAAAGACCGCCATATCGTTGGTTATCTCAAGGGCTTCCTGTTCAGCCCGAAACGCGCGATGACGCCCATCAAGGCGCTTTCAGGCGGCGAACGAAACCGTGTCATACTCGCCAAGTTGTTTACGCGGCCTGCCAATCTGCTGGTACTCGACGAGCCGACCAACGATTTGGACATTGAGACTCTCGGCGTGCTCGAGCAGAAACTGATCGAGTTCAACGGTACGCTGCTTGTCGTCAGTCATGACCGACAATTCCTCGACAATGTCGTCACCGGCACAATTGTTTTTGAGCACAATGGCAGCGTGCGTGAATATGTCGGTGGCTACAGCGACTGGCTCAGACAGGGTCAGGAGCTTGCCGAAGCCGACAACCCGGAAACGACCACGCGGTCGTTCCGGCAGGAGAGAGATGAACGGCTTGCAGAGCAACCACGAAAGCTGAGCTACAACGAGCAACGGGAACTCGACCAGCTACCGGAGCAAATTGACCAAATAGAAAACCGTATCAGCGAACTCGAAAAACGAATCTCCGCGCCGGATTTCTACTCGCGTGGCCACGAAGTAGTGGCACCAGTCCTGGACGAGCTGAAAGAATCACAGGCGGCCCTGGAGCGAACCCTCGAACGCTGGACGCTTCTCGAGGAAGCACAGCAAACCTACCTGGCAAGCCGCAATTAGGCCGCAGGAAGGCAAGCGGGTGCCGCCTGGTTGTGATAAGTCGGATCCGACCGTACATTTGCTGTAAGAATTGATCAAGACCAGAGGCCGCTTTACACTCGGTGGTCTCTACGAATGGCTAGTTTTGGCCGTTCTGTCAGCGCAGCCAAGATTCTGAACGAACGACCGTTTCTGATACGAGCAGTCGTCCGGCATGATCCGGCCCGCAGGATTTTTTCCAATTCGGCAAAAGATCCGCCACGTGGCGGATTTGTTCGAATCCACTTTAAGTTTCGGACGTAGTCATCCGCCCGGGGCGGATTGCGCCTTGATGTCTGATGCCTGTTGAAAAATAAATCGAAAAACAAATCCGGTACCTTTTTTCTCAAGAGTTTAGCAGCCGAGAGACTACTTTCGGCCAGGAGCTGACCTTCGGTTCGGCACAGATTTCGCTACTTCACAGCTTCCAGTTGTTCCCAGAAGTCGATATATGGAATTTCCTTCATCATCGCCGCAACCATCTCGGCAAAGTCGGAATTGAAGAAAGGGGCGCACATTTCCCAAAGATCTCTTGCCCTCTCGGTACCTAGAAGAAAGAAAATTACATCGCGGTAGCTCATCCACGTCTCTTCGTCCATAGCTCCGCTTCTATGCTGTAGCCACTCGTGCTCACGGGCACGCATTTGGCCAATTATCCAAAATTGCAGTCTGACTTTCTCCTCAAAACTGGGTGTTTCCTTTTGCGAAAACAATCGTCCCAGTTCGGGATGCTCGACAAATTTGTAAACACCGTTTTGGTCATTGGCAACCTGCGCCTGCCTTGACTCCGAACGCAAGAGTTCTTTGCCCTGCTTAACCTGAACAGATAAGTAGATCAGCGTAACGACGATCACAATGACGCCGATTATCTCGGCTAGATATGCATATTGTTCGAGCGTCACTTTTCCCCCTTTACCTCGTCACATCGATTGTAGATCCTGATCTAAATCGGGAACCACTGAGTAACCGCAATGGGTCAGTAGCAGAAATCATAGCTTGATCCAGGCGACCGTCGCCTTGCGGCCAATTGCGGCCTCATTCTCACGTGGAAAGATCGCTCCTTACGACTACCGACCAAACCAACACGGAAATAGCCAAAGTCCACCCGCTAAAACGCATCGCCCATGGCTTGGCAACTACTAACGGCAGCGCAATAAAGGCAGCCAAGTAAATAGCCAACAGTGGGAAATACCACGGGTTAAAGAGGTCTCCGCGGACAATCTTCTCCCCGACATCTAGCGCAACGGCCACAAGCAGCGTTATCAGGATGAACTTTCGCTGTAGATCTTCGGAATAATCAGTCAGGAACTTGTACGGGTAGAGGGCTACAGCCAATAGATAATGAATGGTTGCCCATAGTGCGAGATACAGAAACTCGTGAAAGCGCCAATCCGTATGATCACTCCACTGAAAAAACACCCACCAATTGACTAACAGTATATTGCCAACAAGTAATGACCAAGCCAAACGCGTGCCCGTCAGTTCGCGTCGCAGAAATGCTTGCAGCATTCCAGAAAGTAGGTTCGCTATCGCCAATCCGAAAATTATCGAAAGCAGAACGGCGATAAATTCAAATGTCGACATTTGGGTGCCCTACATACGAGTGAGATGCAGTGTTGCGAAACACGATTGAAGGTCTGCTTCGGGTCATTTGCCGTCGCACAGTGATTCACCGCGCAACGGCAGCAATCGAGTGTAAAGCGGCCTCTGCTTTCGATCAATTCTTACAGCGAATGTACGGGCGGGTGTGACTTATTACACCGGGTCATCCGGCGCTACGACATTCCGGTTTTGTTTCATGACAACGCCCAACAAAAGCGTTGCGACCAGGGTGACGGCGCTGACCGCTATGTTGCCTTCCATTAGCAACAGCACCAACGATACAAGAAAGGTAATCGCCACCAGCGCGGCACCGTAAAACCGCGTTTTCTGTAAAGTCATTAACACGCCTCCTGCCAGCTGACTCGCGCCGAAAGCAAAGAGCATGGAATTGCTGAATCCGTACTTGCCGAAAAATTCGACGTCTTGCGGCATCAATGCAATTTTCGTTGCACCGGACAACATGGCCAAAAGAACAAGCAATGCCAGGATTATCGTGTGGACGATTTTCATTCTGCTTCTCGTTGTCGTAGTCGTTTCGTCAATTGCGGGTTGCGATACTACTTCGGCTGATCCCTGCTCGCAGGTCTGGCAGGCGGTTTTGCCTGATTCAGGCCTCCGCCAGCTCCTTCAGGCGAGCCAGCCCGCGCTCATAGTCTGCACCCACCCATTTTTCCATCATTACGCCGAGATAACGACCCAGCATGCTGTCGAGGTTTGAATCGAACGCCCAGGACACTCGGGTGCCGCCGTCGGTCGGTTCGAGGGTGTAGGTGGCGTAGGACGGCGAATCGAAACCCTCGAACGTTAACCGGGCCTTGACCATCCTGTTCGGCTGACTGTCGACGATCTCCTGGGCTCCGCTGCCAACGTCGGGGTGCTCGCTGCTCCAGCTCAACTTCGAACCAACGCCGGCAGCGGGCCCACTGAACTCGTAACGAGTGCCGTCCGGGTCAATATCCGCCCAGGGTGACCATTTGTTGAATTCGCGAAAATCATTGACCAGCAAGAATACCTCGGAGGGCTCCGCATTGACGACGACGCTCCTTTCGACGTGTTGTTCGGACGGTAGCAGCATGCCGCCAATGACGAACAGAACGGCCAGTGCGACCAGGATTCCGAGCAAAATCTTGATGAATTTCATGACACCTCAACCTGTTGTCGTAAACCGCAGAGCCTGAGTTTTCCTGCAGCTGGAAGGTACCGGGCATCGGCCCCAAAACGGCCGCTGCTCAATCCCATGTCGTGGCTTTGTCGTCGAAACCGTCGCGCACCACCGGTACGACACAAAATCGCTGCCCGGTGGGTGCCTCCAGCACGACCCAGTCACGAATGTCGGCGATGCGCCGGGCCCCGAGCGCGACGAGACGCGAGACTTCAGCCTCGATGTCGTCGGCCTCGATATCCAGGTGCACGCGACTCTCGTGATCGACCTTTTGTACCTCGATGTACGGCTCGCCCGCCGCCGTATCCAGCGTGACGTACGGGCTGGCGGACGGGTCTGCTTTTTCTTTTGGCGGCGCGCCAAGCGCGTGACCCCAGAACTCAGCGGCAGCATCGAGGTCCTCTGTGTTGCAGTCGATAATGAAACCGGACAATCGGCTACGGTGCATGCTACCCCCTTTTACTCAGCTACCAGGTCAGTAGAAACAAATCCGTCGCGTTCCACGGTGTCGCCGGACGTCACGTTGATCGCGGCGGAAAACATCGGTCCTGCATAAGTGTAGCTGTGAAATTCGCCGTTTTCGCCGCAGTGGTCGATGCCGTCGGGCAGGTCCGCCAGGAACGCCGAATCGAACTCGCGACCGCAAAATTCACGACCCAACTGCGCTGGATCGACGCAGGTAATTCTCGCTCTCAGGCCAGCCTCCGCCATCTCTTGCCCCAGCAGGCGCGTATCGCTGCCCCAGATCGGAAAAAGCGGCTGCAGCCCGCTGTCGCGCATCAGGTTTTCCCGATATTCGCGCACATCGGCCAGATGCAGGTCGCCGTAGGCGACCGCATCGACGCCCCTGTCGTTCAGGTCGGCAAAGTAGGCGCGCATTGCGTCTTCGTAACGGGTATTGCTGCAGGGGAAGGGAAGTGGAATAACGTCTAGTGCAAGGCCAGCGGCAGCGGCCTGACGATCCAGCAGCTCGCGCCGCACGGCATGCATGGCGACGCGGTTGGCCTGCTCGTTTATGGTGGTGCACAGACCCGCCAGATGGATGCCGGGAGCCGCCTGAAGGCGCTGCAGCGTCCATGCGCTGTCTTTGCCGCTACTCCAGGACAAAACGACGTTCATTTCGGCAGGAGGCGCGACCGTCGGTGCGTGCGGTCGGGAATTTCCCGGGTGGTACTACTCAGGTACGACGTTTTCCGCCTGCGGCCCCTTGTCGGACTGGGTAACCGTCATACTGACTTTCTGGCCTTCGCGAAGTGTCTTGCGGCCTTCCTGGTTTATCGCACTGTAGTGCACGAATACATCTTTGCCGCCTTCGCGTTCGATGAAGCCGAATCCTTTTTCATCGTTGAACCATTTGACGGTACCCTGAACTTCTTCTGACATGTCTCTCTCTTTCACAAACCCGCTGCGGGCGAAAATGAGCGACAGGCGAAACTGGTGACCCCGAACCCTGCCGCAAAAAATCAGCGCTTCGCGCTGACCTTGTCTATCGTTCCGAAGCTATGGTACGCCTGTTTCAGGATACTGCAACAAAACTATTACCATCAGTACGCGCGGACCGCAATGAGCGACGAAATTGCAGCAATTTGGGGCAAAAAAGTTAGAATCAGGATTAGTTCCGGCTCTGCAGGTAAGTTAGCCACGGCGCAAAGTAGCGCGACTCCCAGCCGCCCGTGACGCCCTGCAAGTCGCTGTCCGGGACATCCAGATGAACCAGGTCGATGCGGCCCTCGTCGTCTTCCTCTTCGGTAAACGCAATGACGAGCGTGGAGTCCGGATCATCATCCGCAAAATTGACCGAACGCCAGGACTGTACGATCAGCCGCGGTTTGACTGCCTGCAACGTCGTCCCTTTCAGCAAACCGCCGAATGCTTCGAATTCCGAACCCGGTTCATCGCTGACTTTTGCAGGCGCACCCGTGAACGCCCCGTGAATCTCGGCATCCAGGTACATGTCATAGAGCTCTGCGGCCGGCGCCGGCAGAATAACGCTCTTGTAGATGGTGTTTCGCATGGCGACTCCGATTGCGCGTTGCCTGATCTATGTATAGACCAATCTCGCGAGTCGTGCCGGGTCACTACTGACCGATCTGTGTATCCGTAAAATAGCGGTCAAAAGCACTGTGTACCAGGTCCGGGTCGATATCTATGATCTCGGCAGCGGTGGCGAGCGCGTCTATCTCCTCAGCCAACTTGCGGCCGTCGGCCGCCACGACCTTGAGTAGCATCAACGCGATTTCTTCCTTGTCCTGCGGCGACAGGGACTCCGCCAGCTCTTTGAGTATGCGCATCAAATCGGGATTATCCGCCAGCTCTGACATCGCCCGGGTTAACAGACTGAGTGACTCGGCGCTTTCCAGCTTGAAATGATTCCCGACGATATTCAGCATTTCCTCGGTTTCCGCCTGGGATATATTGCCGTCACTTTCGGCGACATATACACATAGCGCTGCAACCAGAAACTTTGCGTCGTAGACCTCGACGTTATCGCCCGATTCAATAATGAAACTTGCGCCTTCGAACCTCGGCGTTGTCGGATTGCTGGACATGCTGGACCCTCAACTGCAGCTTCTATTTCTAGCGCGTTATCGCGCAGGCTGCAAGTGGTGCAATGCGCGAAACGGTTTACCTGACGTTGTACTTCTTGCGCATGTCACGTATTGAACGCTCCACAAGCGTTCGTAACACTTCCTGATCCACATCCTGCAGCTTGTTTATGTACAGGCAGGACTTGCCGGTTTTGTACTTTCCGAGCTTTTTCATCAGCGCTGCGTAAGGTCGAAACCCCGGCATTATGTATACCACCAGGTTCTGTTTGCGCGGCGAAAATCCGCACAGCATGAACGACCCGGAGCGTCCGCTTTCATATTCGTAGTCGTAGGACCCGTAGCCAACAATGCTGGATCCCCACATCTTTGCGCGTTTGCCGGTCACCTCTCGCATCATCTTGTGCACAGCCTGTGCATCGGAGCGACGCGTCTTGTTGGCAATGGATTTCAGGAACGCCGTGACACTCTGGTTGTTTTTCGTTGTTTTTACCTCGGCCATGCTTGCTCCGTCGTAGATTAACGCTCCGCAACGCCCGCAGCGCTCCGCTCAGCGTGTGCCGAACAGGCGATCGCCGGCGTCACCCAGACCGGGCACGATGTATTTGCGTTCGTCCAGGTGGTCGTCGATGCTTGCCGTGTAGATGGCAACGTCCGGGTGCCTTTCCTCCATCGCAGCCAGCCCCTCCGGACAGGTGACGATACAAACCACAACCACGGTCGCTGCGCCGGCCTCTTTCAGCAGCTGTACGGTTGCGGCCGTCGAGCCACCCGTCGCCAGCATCGGGTCGATAACGATGCAAAGCCCGTTTCTCGTCTGTTCCGGCAGCTTCTCGTAATACGCCACCGGCGCTTTGGTCTTCGCGTCGCGATACATGCCTACCATGCCGACTCTCGCTGTCGGTACCAGGTCCAGTATCCCTTCCAGCATACCGACACCGGCGCGCAGTATCGGCACGACCACCATTTCTTCGGCGATTTTGTGGCACTCCGTTTCGGCGAGCGGTGTTTCGACCGTCACAGCCTTCACCTTCACGTTCTTGAGTGCTTCGTAACACAGAAACATCGTGATCTCCGTCGCGAGCTCGCGAAATTTCTTATAGCCCGTGTCCTTGTCACGGATCAGCGCCAGTTTGTGCTGCACGCAGGGGTGTTTGACTTCTTCATGCATCAGGCGGGCCTCCGGGTCATTGTTTTTGTTCCTGGTCGGACCAGACGGCGTACTCGTTGCCGGACGGATCCGTGAAATGAAATCGATGGCCACCCGGGAAAGCGAAAATTTCCTTGCTGATATTGCCGCCGAGTGCCGTTATCCTGTCAATCGCTTCGCGCAGATCGGCCCGGTAGAAAACCACCAGCACACTGCCCGACGCAACCGAGGCTACGGCATCAGAGCGGTAAAACCCGCCCACCATGCGGCCATCGCCGAAACTGACGTAGTCAGGCCCGTAGTCCTCGAATCGCCAGCCGAACAGTTGCTCGAAGAAACTACGCGCTTCGGCAGGATCGCGCGCCGGAATCTCGATGTAGTCGATCTGGTTTTCAGCCATGCGTGATTACCTCGATGATGGCCTGGTGGTCGGCCTATGCAACGATCTCCGTGACGACGTCCGTTGTGACCGAATTCGCGATGAAACAAAGCTCGTGCGCGCGGTGATGAATTTTTTCCAGCTGTTCCCGGGTCGGAATCCTGTCGCCCGAATAGCTTGCCCTGGGCCGTAAAATTACGCGCGTGACGGCCGTGCGCCCATCCGCATTCTTTTCCAGGTATCCCACGGCCTCGTCCTCGTAGCTGTCGACGACGATCTTGCGTTTGGCGCAAATCGACAGGAAAAACAGCATGTGGCAGCTCGATAACGAGGCAACAAATGCTTCTTCCGGATCCACGTTTGCTGCGACGGACATCGGTTCCGGCACGATGTGTGGCGACGGCGATGCCGGCACGACCGTGCCGCCGTCGAAGCGCCACGCGTGCGCACGGCTGTACTTGTCGTCGAGAAACGATTCCCCATTGCGTTGCCACTCGATCGTTGCGTAGTGCTCAGCCACTGCGCGACCCCGGCGTCTCGCGGTTCTCCGTATCCTGCCCCGGCGTTACGAACAGCATCGTCGTTGGCGCATGCACTTTGGCCGTATGCCATGTGTTTTTCGGCACCACCACGAATGCGCCCGGCTCGTTCAGTCGCATGCGCTCCTCCCCGTCAGGCGTGTCGAGGATCATAGTCGCGTCACCCGACATCAGGCACACCACCTCGTCACCGCGTGGATGTACTTCCCAGGTGGGCCAGTCGGCGTCGAAACTGAAACAGGCCACCAGGCTGCGGCCGGCGAAATCGCCGTATTTATTGTCCAGGTCGGACCAGAACGTGTCGGTCACGTCCATCGTCTCCGCCCGCTGCCGGTCGTCGACGATAACGAAAGTCCTTAGCAAGTTCGCTGGATCGCTCATGCTCGTACCCCCCGCTCAGCGGCTTTAGGCAAGCCGCAGTCCGTTCTGCACAGGCTGGTCAGGGACGGCCAGCACCACGCTGCCGTCATCCTGCACGAAGCCTGTTACCAGGCATTCTGACATGAACGGACCGATCTGTTTGGGCGGAAAATTGACGACGGCGAGGACCTGCTTGCCCAGCAGGGCCTCCGCGGAATACAGGTCGGTAATTTGTGCCGAAGCACGACGGACGCCGGTGTCGGCACCGAAATCGACCGTCAGTTTCCACGCCGGTCGGCGCGCTTCCGGGAATTCGTCGACCGCCGTGATCGTGCCGGCACGCAGCTCGACCTGCTCGAATTCGTCCCAGCTTATCTCGGCCATTGGCGCCAACCCCCGTTTGTTGCGGCACCGGCAGCTTACACATCGAGACGATAGAGCGGCAACATGCGCCCGGGCACGCTGTCCGATTCACGTTCTCCGCAGCGCGTCGCGCCGGCAGCCGCGTAAAATTCGGCGGCATTCGGATCCGCCTGAATCAGAATTCGGCGCACTCCCATGTCGCGCGCCTGCGAGACGATCTCCCGCATCAGGACCTTGCCAACCCCGCTACCGATCATTTCGGGTTCGACGAACATCGCTTCAAGGTCCGCTGTTTGCGGGTCCAGCCTGACCAGCGCGGCATAGCCCGCCACGCGACCCGCCAGCTCGGCCACCAGGTACGCCGTGTCCGGCGACACAATATCGTCGGCGCTGCAGGTCAGCTCGTCCCGGCATGCATCCATGAACTCGGCTGAGTAGCCCCAGTGCGCCTTCGAGCGCATAGCAAGCGCTGTCAGCGCTGGTGCATCGGCTTCCCGTGCTGATCGACAGGAGATCCCCGACGTCACTGCCACGCCTCTGCATGATCGCTCATGATTTTCCCGTTGCTGTTTGTCAGCCTGCCACCGCGGTGTCGATGTCGCGCAGACCCAGTAGCAGGGCGGCAATTATAAGCAATACGCCGGAAACGCGATTCATATGTTGCCCCACGTAGCGATCAAAGCGATCGGAAACCCAATTTGCAAAGTGGCCGTAGCCCAGCAGAAACGCCCCATCGACCAACAGAAACGTCATGCCCAGAACAGCGAACTGGGCAACAGGCGGTGACTGCGGGTTTACAAACTGCGGGAAAAGCGCTGCAAAGAAAATTATGGCCTTCGGGTTCGAGGCCGAGGTCACGAAGCCCTGCCAGTAAAGCTCGCCGCGCGACTGCGGGGAATTGCGCGTTGCGAGCTGCGCATCGAGCTGGCGGCGAATCAGCGACACGCCGAGAAACACGAGGTAGGCGACACCGGCCCACTTGATGTAGATGAAGACCTCGCGCGATCCAGCAATCAGGCTCACCAATCCCAGGGACGCAACGACAATCTGCACAGTGTTAGCCGTGAGATCGCCGGCCGCCGTCGCAATTGACCGGGGAAATCCGCTGCTGAGGCTGTTCGAGAGCATTAACAGGTGGCTCGGCCCCGGTGTGCTCATGTAGATCACGAGCGTTGTCGTGTAGGCAAGCCACAACTCCGGCGTCATGCTGCGCTGCCGTCACGCCGCCATTTGTAGATCATCCACCCGTAAGCGGCGCCGTTGATCAGGGCGACGATCGCTGCCATCGTGATCTGTACACCGCGTGTCAGCCCTGATGGATAAATGATCGGCACCAGGTAATGCTCGACAAAGCTTTCCGGGTAGCCGCCGATACCCGCTTTGACGAGCAAATGGTTTTCGAGCGTGGTCAACGGACAAATCCGGCCGGTCAGCTCGACAAAAAGCCCCCAGCAGGCGGCCGGTACATGTAGCCATGCCAGGACCGGGGTGCGAATCACCAGCAACGCGCCGGCCACCACGAAGACGACGAACAGCAGGTGCAGGAGCAGCACGGCGTCGGCTGAAATCCGGTAAATCATGGGCTTATGCCGTCACACATAGTCAACTGAATAAAGACTCGTCTCGCGCTCGTCGTCATCGATGCGCAGCCGGCGCTCGAAGTGCATGCCGAGCTTTTTCAGCAAGGCGATCGAGCGATCGTTGTCGGGATCCACGATTCCCACGATGCGGGTGAATCCAAAGGCAGCCCTGCCCCACTCGATGGCCGCCTGCGACGCTTCAATTGCGTAGCCAGAACCGCTGTAGTCCGGCAGCAGCGCGAAACCGATGTCCGGATCGTCCAGATAGTCGCGTTTCAGCAGGCCGCATATCCCGATCGGCGTATCGTCACTGCGTAGCGCCACGCGAAACAGGCCGAAACCGTGTGTCGCGTAACTGAGCAGCGGGCCTTCGTCGAGGTAGTTTCGCGCGTCAGCAATGTTGCGCACGCCCTTGTCACCGATGTAACGGAGAAAACCGGGGTCATTCAAGAGGCGCAGAACGAATTCTGCGTCGGCGTAGCTGAGAAACGACAGCGCCAGCCGATCCGTTTTCGCTACCTGCCCGGCAGTAGCCACGGCATCAAACCCCGGCGAACGTCGGGTGATAGTGCAACGTGCCGCTGCAAGCTGCGAGGCTGCCTGGCTGCAACTCGATTGCCATGAATGCCTCGTCGGGTACGTCGTAATCGCACGCAAGGCCGAACCCCGAGGCCGGCGTAAAGCCGAAACGCGGATAGTAGGCCGGGTGACCGAGTACAACAACGGCAACGGCACTCGCTTCGCGGCATGCCGCAAGCCCGGCGTCAACCAGCGCTGAACCTACACCGGTGTTTTGCCGGTCCGGTGCCACTGCCATCGGTGCAAGTCCAAGAAGTAAACCACCGGAATATTTGTCGAGCGTCACCGGCGTAAAAACGATATTGCCAATTATCTGATCGTTGCTCTCGGCAACGAGCGAGATATACGGCGTGACATCGTTGCGCAAGCGGTCAACGAGGCGGGCTTCGGCGTCCGTATCGAATGCCGCTTCGTTGAGCGCGAATATTGCAGCGACGTCGGCGCTTTTCTCAAATCTGATTTTCATCGGGCCTGACGAACCGAACCAGGGCATCACGGTACTCGTCGAACTCGCCAATCGTGTTGTGGCCTGCGCCGTCGATCACGACAAACTCGAGCAGGTCACGGCGTATGCGTTCTGCAAGATTGCGTGCATGATGGATAGGGATGACCTCATCGTACTCTGCCGCCAACACCAGGGTTGGTGTGTCGATCAGCGCTGCGAGATTCAAAGAGTCGAAGCGATCGCGGATCAACAGAGACACAGGAAAAATCGGAAAACGACCTGCGGCAACCCTGGCAAGGCTGTCGTAGGGGGTTACCAAAACCAGGCGCGCGACGTCGCGCGACGTCCCGAGATGCACAGCGACGCCGCTACCCAGACTGCGGCCAATTACCGTCACCTGCCGGTGGCGATCGCTCACCACATCGAACAGCCTTTCTGCATCGCGCAGTATGCCCTGCTCGCTCGGCGTGCCGGAGCTGGCGCCATAGCCGCGGTAGTTGGCGAGGTAAACGGAGTGACCGGCGAAATAATCCGCAAAGACGTCTATGTTTCCCGCAACGTCTTCCGCGTTTCCGCCGAAGTAAAGAACCGCGTTCTCCGGATGTTCACCGACGCGCCAGACCTGCAGGACGCCGTCCTCGGATTCGATACGCAGATCCTCGGCTGTGCTGTGACCGGACTCCGGTGTCGGGTAATAGATCATCGAGCGCTGCACCACGAACAAGTAAGCGCAAAGCGCAGCGTAGGCAGCAACAACGAGGCCGAGGAACCACATCATGTTTGCCCGGCTATTGCGTAATTCTGACGGCATGGCGGCATATAAGGAAAATAAAGGCTCACAGGGGATGGTCAACGGTCATTGGGCGCCTGAGTCAGCACTTTAGCACTCCGCGAGGTAATTCGCGGAGCGGTACGGCCGATGCTGGTAGTACTTTGGCCGTGAGTCCAGGCGAATGTGCAACCAGCAAACGCCAAGGCCCGACGTGCTCAGCCACAGCGGTTTGTCCGATATCGTTTCCAGCGTGGCTGTCGCGACCGTTCGCCACAACAAGCGTATCTGCGCCGCATGTGCATTGCGCAGGAATGCAAGCAGATGCGGCGCGGCGGCTCGACCGATTCCCGGACCCGGCGCAACCAGCAGCGCATCCTTGCCGAGACTGGCAAAACGCACAGGCTCATCGGTGTGCGACTCCGCAAATACGTTCGCGAACGGCCCAGGGTCCGCTTTTGCTGCCGCAAGTGCCGGCGCGTCCAACAGCACAAACTGGGCAGCGGCATCAAGATTCGTCCCGGTCAGGGCCGGGTGCTCCCAGAAGACGGCATCGCAAGGCGTCAGCGCAAGTTTGCGACTGTACCAATCGGCGAATTCCCCGTCGTTTGCCAGCGACGTCAGCAAATCTGCGAAACTGATCCTGCTGCCATGGTGAAGAATGCGGCAGCGCCGTCCTGCGCCGATGTCGTCTGTTTCAAGCGAAAAGGGAATCGCGTCGCATGTCATCAGCGATCGATTCCAAGGTAGTCCAGCGTCTCTTCCGTAAGTACCTCCGGGTCATTCAATGTCACGGAGCACTTGTTGTTGACGCATACCGGTCGTCGCTCCACGCCGCCCGTGGGGCAATCGTAATAGACGCGAAACTCGCATTTCTGCTCGTAGTTTCGATAGGCGAGGCGCAGCGGCGTAATCTGCAACCTGGACACTGACGTCATGCACTCGATCGGATATCCATAGTCAAACAGCGTGCAATCGCTGTCGACGGTACATATCCGGGCACTCTCCACACTGGCACGCAATTCTGCTTCTGTGGCGGCGCAACTCGCTGCGATATCGTCGGTCCTGACCGGCGAATCGACCGCCGGCCGCAGCCACTCGGGTTGCTCCTCGCTGTGCGCAGTATCCGGCAACCAGCGCGCATCGCCCTCCAGCGAGTACGCGACATACCAGAGCGCCACCGCGATGACGAGGCAGATCAGCGTCACTGTGACCGGAAGTTTATCCAAAGAAAGTCCCTGTCAAAAAACGATAACTGACACACCCGGCGCGGCCGGCTGGTAATCAACGACGAACTGGCGGGCCGCCGACTCGAGGTCGGTCGTCGAGCCAACAAGCTTCCGCGGGGCCAGCCGGCCATCGTCGATCATTTGCAGCATCTCACCGTAGGCGTGTGCCTGCATCCCGTGACTGCCGACAATCTCGAGCTCATTGGCGATGACCAGTTCCATCGGGAGTGGTGGATGCCGGTGCTCTCCTGCCAGCAGCCCTATCTGCACATGCCGGCCGCGCTTGGCGAGTGAGCGTATCGAGTTAGTGCAGGTTTCCCGCGACCCGAGCGCGTCCACCGATACCTGCACGCCGCCGCTACTGGCCGCCCTGATCGCATCGACGACCGATGGTTCCTGCCGCGCATTGAGCGTGACCTCCGCACCCATGGCGGAAGCAAGCCCCAGCGCAGCATCGTCGATGTCAACGGCGACGACACGGCCGCCCAATGCTTGACCGATCATGACGGCTGCCAGCCCGACGCCACCACAGCCATGGACCGCAAGCCACTCGCCTTGCTGCAAACGACCCTGCGCGACAATGCCGCGATACGCCGTGGCAAAACGGCAACCGAGGCTCGCGGCGGTGACGAAATCCATGTCGTCCGGCAACGCAACCAGGTTCCGTTCAGCGTAATGGATCGAGACGTACTCCGCATAGGAACCCCAGTGAGTAAAACCGGGCTGGAACTGCCGGTCGCATACCTGCTCGTTTCCCGATGCGCATTGCCCACAGTTGCCACAGCCGCATACAAAAGGCAGCGTTACGCGGTCACCCACGTGCCAACTGGCGACCTCGCTACCGACCTCCGCGATCTCGCCAGCAATCTCGTGGCCCGGCACCTGCGGCACACTAATGTCCGGATCGTGGCCCATCCAGCCGTGCCAGTCGCTGCGGCATATGCCAGTGGCGCGGACGCGCAGTACGACGCCATCCGGCGTCGGCGCAGGATCGTCGCAACGACGAACCTCGACGGGCCCCTGAAACGCTTCGTAGATGGCTGCTCTCATCGCAATTCGCGCCTGCGGGCCAACCGGTCAGTCGCCGAAAGTCTTGATATAGCGCCGCAACTCGGCGTCATACCCGGACTGTTCGTAAAACGCGCAGGCGCGTTTGTTGGTCGCAAATGCATGCAGCGTGATCGATAGTGCGCCGCTCGCTTGCGCCCGCTCCTCCGCCCTGCGCAATAGCGACCGACCGATGCCCTGACCTTCCGCGCCATCCGCGATCGCGATCGCTTCGAGGTGCGCACTGGGCTCGAGGCTCAACAGTTCAGGACGCAGGGTTACCATCGCAAATCCCAGCAACGCATCGTTGTCGCCGACAGCAATCGTTATTTGCGCCGCATCGGTTTCACCTTCCATCCAGCGGCGCAGCAATTTTTCATCGTGCATCCACAGGTGCCGGCGCACCCGTGACGGCGGTATGTCGAACGACGCCAGGCGCGGCAGCATTTCGAGTATCGCCGCGCCGTCTGCAGCCGTCGCCTCCCGTATATCAAAGCTCATCGCCTAGTCTTCCGGTGAATGCCCGATTGCGGCATAGAATCCTGCCTTGTCCGCCGGCGAAACCATCACGCAGCGGCCGCTCCCGTAGTTGATTCTCACGCGGTCGAGCGATAGCGCCGGCGATGACAGCGGGTTGCGTGTCTCAACGACCGACGAAATTTCGGCGAGTGGCACGGTCCATCGGAACAACCCGCAAACGATTTGCAGCTCCTCGCGGTCGACCCGGTACCGCGTCCGCAGGAACATCACGAGGATCAGCGCGAATGCCAGTACGACCACGATCAGCCCGATGTATTCCTCAGCGCCACGCGGCTCGTTACGCAGCAGCTGCAAGGCCACGAAGACCTGTGTCGCCAGCAGGGCCAGCATCAGCAGTGCAACCCACCAATCGATCTTCGAACGAAAAACCTTCTCCATCCAGGCGCCCCGGTTATTCCAGCAATTCGCCGTGATAGGTGTCGATACCGGCGATCGCCCGGCCGACGCCGATGAAATCCCATCCCAGTGCCTCGCTCGCCGATCGATCCCAGGGGCCGTCGCCGTAATACGTGACCGAAGAGAATTCCCCGCTGAGAGACCGCAGCGCGTGGCGCATGATATCGGCCCGGTCTACAGCATCGTCGGACGACGCCAATGGCGCATCGTCGCAGGGTAACCCCGCCGCGCCCAGTTTCATGCGCGCCGACTCACGCCATCCGCCCGTCGCGATTGCAAACTCATGATTGGGAGAATCCATGATGCGGCGCAAATAATCCGCCGCCCCCGGAACCTCGGAAAAAGGGCCATACTCGGCGATATGCTCCTCGAGAGCGGCGAAGAAGGCGCTCTTCACGGCGTCAAAAAGCGATTGTTCCAAAGCCACACCGTTGTCCTCGAATACCTGCGTGAGAATCCCCGTGTCGGACACATGAGCGTAATCATGCAGGTTGTCGCGAAAGCTTACGCTACCGAGCACTTGCCCGACCGCGCGCCGGTACAGCCGATCGTCCTCTGCGGAGGAAACCAGAAGCGTTCCATCTATGTCGAAAATCAACGCTTTCATCAGAGGCCGCGCCGATGGGACGTTGACTGTCGAATTGCCGCGAATCCCGCACACATTACGTCAGATCCAGCGACGCACGGACTTCCTGTAGTCGCGATATTCCTCACCAAATTCACGCTCCAGCATTCGTTCTTCCACCGAGATGATCATTTTATTGATGACCAGCACGAATAACAGCGGCACGACAAACGGGCTGAGACTCCCGGTCAGTAGCGCAACGCCCACGAGAATTATCAGCATCCCCAGGTACATGGGATTACGCGTATAACGGTACAGGCCGCTGACCACCAGCGATGACGATTCACGAAACGGAATGATCGTGGTATCCGCTTTGGAAAAGGACGCTGCAGGAAATACGATAATCAGAACGCCTGCCACGATCAACGCGATGCCCGACCAGTTATAGGGCCGCGAAACGATCACCGCCAGCGGCATGGCGTAGTGGAAACCGACCTGCAGCAGGATGCCCAGCAGAAGGTATACGGGTGGCAGCGGTCCCCTGCCCTCTTTCCGCTCTCCGATCTTGCCAAAAGCCATCGTGGGGTCCCGTTACAGCAACAGATTCGCCAGCACCACCGCCCACAGCGCCGTCAGCACTGCCACGCTGATACCGAAAACACGAAAGCGCCACAACACCATGTTCGAGGTCAGATGAATATAACTGTGAACGTAGCGCAGCACTACGTATGCCCAACACAAAGCAAGGATTGTGGTACCCGTGCTGTTGGTCACGAACGCAATAATCGTGATCGTGTAGAAGAGCACCGGGATTTCGAGCAGATTGACGACATGCCGCGACTGGATGCGCAGGTCCTCAGGCTCATCGTAGCCGCGATAATCGCGGAAATAGCGGTGGTCGATCCTGCCCGCCGAGATCGCAGAGTAGCGGCTGATACCAAGCCGAATGACGCAGAACATCGTCAGGGCAAACAGGGCAAATGCGGGGTAAAAAACATTCATAGGGCTTGGGACTCCTGTCAATACAGCGGATCAATCCGCGTTCGCTTGTTCGTTTTTGCTGCTGGCGCGATCAGCGAAGAAAGCCGCTCGCTCGCGCACCAGTTGCGAGAATTCGGGTCGCCAGTCCGGCTCGGTACATTCGAGCCATTGGCGAATGCCAGGGCTCCGGACCAGCGCGTCTACGCTGCTTTTCGGGCCGGAAAACGTAGATACGTCGCCGCCGACCGTGAGCACCCGCACGTAGCCGCCCTGCAGCGATGAGAACAGAATTCGAAACAGCATGTCGCAGCGAAACCTGTCGGTTGGGTCCAGGTTCGCGAAATCGGCAGCACCCTTTAGAAACAGGTCTGCCAGCGCCGCGTCGCCGACCAGAATCTCGCGTGCCCGATTGCCGGACTCGACATTGCGTTCGAATGCCGCGAGCTTGCTCGATTCCATGCTTAACGCGATCTGATGCGTGTTTTGCCGGATTTGAATGGCGAGGTAAATGAGTGAGACAACGACGGCAATTGCGCCGACGATCTCACCGATTGCACCCCAGTCCTGGATCGTCATCTTGCTCCCTCAGCAGTGCTTGCCAACTTCCCATCCCTTGGTTGCGAGCCAGTCCTCTCCCGATTCGATGGCGCCTGCCTCGAGAGTCGTCCCCATACTGTCATTCCAGCGATTGAGGTAGCCGAACAGCGAAATCACACCGAGCATCTCAACGATCTCACCGTCGTCCCAATGCTCGCGCAGTCGGCGTTTTACCTCGTCATCGACACCGTTCGGAACAGTCGATGCGGCGAGCGCGAAATCGAGGGCCGCCCGTTCAGCGTCATCAAACGCCGGATGCGTGCGGTACTCCCAGACGTGGCGCAGCTGTTCTTCGTTGGCGCCGTATCGCACGGCGGCGCGGATAGTGTGAGCCTGGCAATATCGACAACCCGCAGCATTGCTCGCAATGTAGCCAATCAGTCGCTTGAGCGCACTGGTCACTCTGCCCTCGTTCTGCATTACCGCCTTGTTCAATCCAATGAACGCTTTCGCGATACCCGGGCGAATCTGCATCGTGAGAACGCTGTTTGGACAGAAGCCGAGGGTCTCGTTGAAAAACTCTGCCAGCTTACGCACTTCTTCGTCGGCGTCAGGTTGCAGTGGGTTGACTAGGGGCATGGCGCGTCCTTTTGTAAATAGTTATGCCTGGTAAATCTGAATCAGGTTTCCACAGGTGTCTTCGAAAACGGCGATGGTCGTTGGGCCGGCGGTCATCGGTTCAGTCTGAAACCTGACGTTCAGACCCGACAATCGCTCATACTCCGCCCTGACGTCGCCCACGGCGAACGCGGTCAGCGGGATATTCGCTTCGAACAACGCACTTTGGTAAGTTTTCGCCGGCGCAAAGCCGGTCGGCTCCAGCAGCAACTCGACTTCGCATGGCGAGTCCGGCGATACGACCGTCAACCAGCGAAACTCTCCCATGGGAATGTCCTGCTTTTTTTCGAATCCGAGCACATCCGTGTAGAACGCCAGTGCCTTGTCCTGGTCCTCGACCAGCACACTGCTCAACTTGATCTGCATAAGGCTCTCCGCGCACAGTCGGCGAAGTTGTTTTTATGTCGACCGGCTGACCGGTGCCGGTCGCGACCCCCGAGGTTGCTCGCGGACTGGCGGGCAACCCGTGTACTTTATCATCAGCAAGCGGTTGCATGTTGGCTCACCGGGCGCCGCCGCCGAGGCGCGCTAGCCAGGGTCCGCATCGCCCTCATCGCGGGTCGCCGCCCGGGACAGCCGCCTGCGCAGCTGATCGTTGAGTGCGTGGAATTCCCCGACGAGCTCATCACAGGCCGCCTCATCGGCCTCGCACAGCACCCGCATCTCGAGCTGCCAGTTACCCGCTGTCTTCGAAAGGATTCGTTTGACGGCAGACGGATGTGCCTGGTGCACCTCCGACGTGAAGGTCCAGAAGACCAGGATGTCGCCTTCCCGTCGATCGGCCGACAGCCAGCCGGCCTCCTCGCGAAATTCCAGCTGCGGATCCGCGCTCAGGGCAGCGAAAGCCTCGGCGACGGTCGGGAATCCGATGTCCGGTTCGCCGCCAGCAGTCGCCACGGCAGTTGCTGCCGCGGCCATGCAGCAGGCAACGCGGAGCGACGTCATAATTCCTGAACGCAATCGCATACGGGGATCACCCGGCTGGCGTCATCGTTTCGCGGCCGACGGCCGCACAGCATACAGAAGCACCGCCAGCACCAGCACCACAACGCCATTCAGAATCGCGCCACCCCACAACCCGAACTGCACGCACAGCAGCGTGTCGAGCGGCACCCAGATCATGATCGAAATGAGTAATGTGCGCCACGCCGGCCTCGACCGCGTGTTCAGGTATTGCCGCACAACCGCGCTGAACAGCACGCCCCAGCTGGCGACTGTCGGCCCCAGTACCGCCGCGAAAAATGGTGACCAGACGAAGTCGTCCGTCTTCGCGAACAAAGACGCGAGAAGCTCCTGGGTCTCGGGCACAAATCCTGTCGCGAATACCAGCAGCCCACCGATAACGTGAAGCGGCCCAACCAGCCGCAGAAGTCGTTCGAACATTTCAAGGTTTGCAGAAAATCAGGTTGCTTACAGGATAGTCGAGATTACTCAATCTTGCCCGAAAGCGATGGTAACGTCAGGAATCCAGTTTTTCTTGCGCCGCTCCAGGCGCGAATCAGTATCCTCGCCGTCAAAATCCGTCGCCGACTCATCGAATCTCGCGGAATCGATCTTCTCGAGCGTGTTGACGTTGACGACGGCGTAGAGTGTATCGTCGATCTCGCTGACAACGAAAGGCGCCGCGCCGCAATTGGAGCAGATGTAAAAGTGTGCGGTGACGGTACCGAACTGGTAACGCGATAACTGGGACGGGTCGGCGATCTGTGCCAGCAACCGCGCGTCAGGATTTGACGTCCAGATGCCACCATGCTTCCGGCAAAAGCTGCAGCCGCAGCGTCGTGCGGGGATTTCGGACCCGCCGTCCGGCCAGTCCAGCGTATACCGCAGGTTGCCGCAATGGCACCCGCCGTTTATTGATTCTCCGGACATCGCAAGTCCCCAGGTACAGGCGTCGCCGTAAGAAAACGGAATGACCCGGGGCGTTTCGGGCTCCCGCTTACTCGCGGCGACTGGCCATTTTTATGACCAGCGTTGGGTATTTGAGTTCGATCTCACGTTTCCGATTGTATTCGAATTTGTAGTTTGGACTGCTCGTGTAGTACTTGTAATACAGGTAACCGGCCAGTGCGGAAATGATTGCCAGCACGATGAACCCGGCAGCAAACGAGAATGTCAGCAACAGGAACAGGAGGGTTATTGCTACGCTGCCACTTGCAATCTTCAGGGGGTAGTTGAGCGTCTTCAGCCCTTCTTCGCCGATGCGACAGCGTATTTTTTTCTCAATGAAATTGCGCGGATACTGCGTCTTGTAGGCAACCGCCTCGTACGTTCCCGGCTGAATCTCCGTATCCTGGCGTACCGAATCGTTCGGGATGAAGGCATTGGTCGTGGACTCGATGCCACCGAATCCGATCCGCCCGGACATCGTCCGGAAGCGGTAGAGTTTCGGATCGGACAATTCGCAAAACTTGCGCGTCGGCTGCGGGATATCTTCGTCGATGAAAAGGTAAAGACGCTCGTGGCCGTTCGGGCCCTTTTTCATGCGCAGCGCCTGCCCGCTAACCTCGAGTCGACTCAGGGTATCGTCGTTGGCCCTGCCCATGGGCAGCTGGTCACGACTGAATAAAGCAACTTCGGAAGCGGTAGTGCCGCCTTCAAGAATTATTGACGACATGGGCGTTCTTTTTATTGTTATTTTTGTTAGCTGCACCAGTATCTGGCTGCCGATCGGCAAATGCAACAAAGCGCTATTTTTATAGCGAATCAGTAGCTTGGAATGAAATTATGTGACATCGGCCGCGTAGAATCAGGCGCAGCCGTCCTCCCGTCCGGCTATTGCTCGTCCGCGTCAGCCTGAGAAAACCAGGTCAGCCGACCGCACTTATGGCAAGTCAGAACCGTTGAGCCGGCGTCAAGCCACTCCAGGTTGAGGAGCGAAAGAAGCCAGGTGTTGAGCAGAATCTCGCGGGCTGCGAACCGATCGCTGCCGCAGTGTGCGCATTGCACGCGCTTGCCCAGCACGTCGAAATGACCCTCGCCGTCGGTGTTGAGGCTGGGGCTGATGACGCGTGGCGTAGATGCCGCGCGGAGAATCAGGAAGCCGATCCCAAGGACGACCGCGAGACCACCGACGACGGCCAGAGCGACAAGCCAATACTGCATAGGGACTAGGGCCTGTTAACACGATGAACGGAACTGCTGCCGACAGCGATTTTCCCGTCCGGCAAGGCGGAGTGAGTGCCGCGTAGCACCGCTACGTCAGCGAACGACAACGCCGCTGGCGGGAAAATCACTTCGGCCCTCCGGGTAGCG
>JAHHOT010000138.1 GCA_018677555.1 Gammaproteobacteria bacterium
GAGTACGGGTCCTCGTAAAGGCCCAGGTCGTAGCCAAGTGACTCGCTGTACAGACCCCACCCCTCCGTAAACGCGGTAAAACCGGAGTAGCGGCGAAACGCCGGGAGGTCGCCGAGCTCCATCTGCAGCGCGATCTGCAAATGATGACCGGGCACAGCCTCGTGCACGGACAGCACTTCGATCTCGTATTTGGGCCGCACTTCGGGCTTGTACAGGTTGACGTAGTAGTAGCCGGCACGGCTGCCATCCGCGGCCGGGCGACTGTAGTAGGCGGTTGTCGTGTCGGGGGCGATGCTGTCCGGGATCGGGCGCAGGCCGTATGGCATCCGCGGCAACTTGCCGAACAGTTTTACCAGCTGGGGGTCGATTCTCTTGCAGGTCGCGAGGTAGGCGTCGAACAGTTCCTCCGCCGTGTCATAGTAGAACCGCGGGTCTGTGCGCAGGAAATGCAGGAATTCCTGGAAGTCGCCGTCGAAGTCGAGCTCGTCGATAATCAGCTGCATCTCGTCGCGCAGGCGCTTGACCTCGGAAAGACCGAGACGATGAATTTCGTCCGGCGTCATCTGCGTCGTGGTGAACGTGCGGGTGCGATACTCGTAGAATGCCTCGCCGTCGGGCAGCGCGGATGCGCCGATGCTGTCACGGCTGGCTGGCAGATACACATCGTCGAAGTAGCGGCTGAAGCGCCGATACGCGGGCACAATCGACTTCTCGATAATGCGTCGCGCCTCATCCCGGAGTCGCGCCTGCTGGTCGTCGTCAATGGCGTCCGGCATGTCGCGAAAAACAGCGTAAAAAGGGCTGTCGTCTGCCGTTTCCACCAGCTGCATGGCGATCTGGTCCGGAACGCGCTGTATGATGATCCGGGGCGGCATGTAACCTTCATCGCGCCCGGATTCCTGCAGTGCCATCGTTTGCTCAATGACGTTTTCGACGCCGGCCATACGTGCCAGCCAGTCTTCGAAATCGGCAAGCGTCGCCGGGCGAAGCCGATCCGCGATAATTTCCAGCGTTTGCACACCGCCGCGCTGACTGATCGGCATCAGGTACGTCTTGAAGCGGAAACCATCGACTTCGTTCTGCAGCTCGCGGCGAAACAGGTCGTAGTTGAGGCGATCGGCGGCGTCCAGCTGCGACGGGTCGATTTCGAGCAAGCGCCTCAGGAATTGCCGGGTCTGGTCCTGGCGTGCCGCAATAGCGTCGAGCGAATTGTCGGCCCAGCGGTCGTTGGCGCGTTTGTCGCCGAGGAACGACGCACGCACGGGGTTCTCGTCGAGCTGCCATTGCCAGTTCTCTCGCAGCAGATCCTGGAAGTCGGCGCTGACATCGGCAGTGGCAGGTACGGCGGCAAGGATGCTCAGAAGGCACAGGAGTCTTGGCATTGGTGGCCTCTCGACGAATGCGGGTAGGCATTATTAGCGGCTGGAGCGAAGCTGGCAACCGTGCGTTCACTTGGCTATCATGCGGCCTTCAATTCATAGCGTACGCATGAGAGACCTCCGAACAATAACGGAGGCGCCGAAGGCGCAACTGCCCGGAAACGCTCAGGCACACGGACTGCGTACTCTGATTGGCTCTGGAGAGCGGCCGATATCGGCCCACCGAAGGGGTAAACGGCGGCGAGCCGTTCGATCTCTCAGGTTTGAGGACAGAGGGGCCACCGGCAACGATGCTGGTGGCCCCTTTTTCTTTGCAGCAGAGGATTTGCAGGTGACAAAAGCCACACCGCTCAACGCGACGCATCGGAAGGCGGGTGCGCGTATGGTCGACTTCGGCGGTTGGGACATGCCGCTGCACTACGGGTCGCAGGTCGAAGAACATCACGCCGTGCGCGGCAATGCCGGCGTATTCGACGTTTCGCATATGACGGTGGTCGACATAGGCGGAACCGGCGCCCGTGACTTTTTGCGCTTCCTGCTTGCAAATGACATTGCGCGGCTGGAGCAGTACGGCAAGGCAATGTACAGCTGCATGCTCACGCCCGACGGCGGCGTTGTCGACGACCTCATCACCTATTTTCTCGGCGAAAATGACTATCGGCTTGTGGTCAATGCGGCCACGCGCGACAAGGACATAGCGTGGATCGACGAGCAGGCTGGCGCATTCGACGTTTCCGTCGACGAACGCGCGGAACTTGCCATGATTGCCGTGCAGGGACCGAATGCGCGCGAGCTGGCAGCCGGCGCGATTGACGAGCAGCACCGCGCAGCGGCGCTGGCGTTGCAGCCATTCACGGCGGCTGCCGCCGGCGATCTGTTCGTTGCACGCACGGGATACACGGGCGAAGATGGCTGGGAAATTATCGCCGCGGGCGAACAGGTCGCGGATCTGTGGCAGCGCATAACGGCAGCGGGCGTGCAGCCCTGCGGACTGGGCGCACGTGACACTCTCAGGCTCGAAGCCGGCATGAACCTGTATGGCAGTGACATGGACGAATCGACGTCGCCGCTCGAGTCCGGGCTCGGCTGGACGATCGCCTGGGAGCCTGCTGAGAGGGAGTTTATCGGCCGCGCCGCCGTGGAGCAGATGCGCCTGGACAAGTCGCGCCGCAGATTCTGCGGGCTGCTGCTCGAGGACAAGGGCGTGCTCAGAAACCATCAGCGCATCGTGGTGGAGGGCGTCGGCGAGGGAGAAATTACCAGCGGCGGTTTCTCGCCGACGCTGCAGCGATCCATCGCCATGGCGAGACTGCCAGCGGGTGACTATCAGCGCGCGCAAGTCGAAATGCGCGGCAAGCTTCTGGACGTAAGGGTGGTGAAGATGCCATTCGTCCGTTACGGGAAAATAAAAGTTGATTTGTGATTCGATTGTACGAAACGGGAGATACTTCGATGAGTGAACTACCGGGCGACCTGCAATACACCAAGGAACATGAGTGGCTGCGCAAGGAAGAAGACGGCAGCGTAACGATCGGCATTACAGATCATGCACAGTCGGCATTGGGTGACCTGGTTTATGTCGAACTGCCCGAGGTCGGGCAAGAGGTCGACGAGGGCGGTGAGATGGCCGTCGTCGAATCGGTCAAAGCCGCGTCGGACGTCTACGCGCCGGTTGCAGGCACCATCGTGGAGGTCAACGAAGTGCTGGCCGACGATCCGGAGAGAATCAACACGGATCCGTATGGCGATGGCTGGATCGTTCGCCTCGAGCCTTCCGGCGATAGCGATACGATGAGCCCGGACGAGTACCAGGCACTGCTGGATGAGCTCGAAGACTGATTAACCCGACAGAAACGCGTAAAAACCATGCCATTTATTCCCCACACCGACGATGATGTGCGCGAGATGCTGGCGGCTATCGGCGCCGACAGCATCGACGAGCTGTTCGACGAGATACCCAGCGAGCTGCGCATCGACGAGCTGGCCAACGTGCCGGACGCGCTCAGCGAAATGGAAATCACGCGCCTGATGCATTCACGCGCGGCGCAGGACGGATCGCCGTTGTGCTTTATCGGGGCCGGCGCATACGAACACCACATTCCCGCCGCCGTATGGGACATCGCCACACGCGGCGAATTCTACAGCGCGTACACCCCGTACCAGGCCGAGGCCAGCCAGGGAACCCTGCAGACCATTTACGAATACCAGTCGATGATCGCATCCCTTACCGCGCTGGATGCGAGTAACGCCTCCCTGTACGACGGTGCTTCCGCGCTAGCGGAGGCGGCGTTGATGGCGGTGCGCGCCAATCGTGGCTCGAAGTCCCGCCGCGTCCTGCTTTCCGCCGGCGTAAATCCGGTGTACGAAAAGGTTGCAACGGCCATAGCCGGAAGCCAGGGGCTGATGTTCGAGCGCCTGCCACTCGACCCGGCGACGGGCACGACAGTCACTTCGTTGCCTGCTGACGGTGACGACGCGCCGGTGGCAGTCGTCGTTCAGCAACCGTCTTTCCTCGGTACCTACGAGCCCATCGATGCCCTGACCGATTGGGCACACAGCGTCGGGGCGGTGGTTGTCGCCATCGTAAACCCGACCTCGCTCGCGCTGTTGCGCGCCCCCGGGCACTGGGGTGAGGAAGGGGCCGACATCGTTTGTGGCGAAGGGCAGCCTCTTGGCATTCCGTTGTCGTCAGGTGGACCGTATTTCGGATTCATGGCCTGCAAACAGAAATACGTGCGGCAGATGCCCGGCAGGATAGTGGGCCGCACTACAGACCTCGAGAACCAGCCCGGTTACACCTTGACCCTGCAGGCGCGCGAGCAGCATATACGACGCTCCAAGGCGACCTCCAACATCTGTACGAACCAGGGACTGATGGTCACGGCCGCCACTATCTACATGTCACTGCTCGGCTTCCGTGGACTGCGCAATGTTGCCACGCAATCCGTTGCCAACACGCAGGCGCTGCTCGAAAAACTCACGGCGATCGATGGCGTGGAGTCGTTGTTCGACGGCCCGCACTTTCACGAAGTCGCGCTGCAGCTCGATCGACCTGTCCGCCCGGTGCTGCAAGCACTTGCCGCCGCAAACCTCCTGGGCGGCTACGACCTGTCGGCGGACTTCCCGCAGCTCGGTCATGCGTTGCTGGTTTGCGCGACCGAAACCAAAACCGAAGCGGATCTGCAGACATTTGCGGCCGCGTTATCTGACATCATGACTGCAGCCGCGCCCACCAGCGCCTGACGAAGAGAGCGATTTATGCACAGAATCACCTTTCAGGGAAAAAGCTACGAGACTTACGGTGAGCTACCGTCGATCGGCAGTCGCGCCCCGGACTTTTCGCTGGTCAATACTGAATTGCACGATGTGTCTTTCGCGAACTTCATGGGCAAACGCAAGGTGCTGAATATTTTTCCGAGTATCGACACGCCGGTTTGCGCGAAGTCCGTCATCGTCTTCGACAAGATTGCAGAAAACCACGAGGACGTCGCAATGCTGATGGTGTCTTACGACTTGCCATTCGCGCATGCAAGATTTCAGCAGGAGCACTCACTTACCCGTGTCGTCGGCCTGTCGGCGATCCGTCACGCCGGCTTCGGTGAAAACTACGGCGTGCAAATCGTGGAGGGTCCGCTTGCAGGCATGTTTTCCAGGGCGGTCGTTGTCCTGGACGAGAACAACACCGTGGTTTACCGCGAGCAAATCGAAGACATCGCAAGCGAACCGGATTACGTGGCGGCCTACCGCGGGCTCGGCATCGAAATCAACGTGGACGACATCCGCATCTGAGCGTCGGCAGCAGAGTAATTGGCAATGAGAGAACCACTGATATTTGAGCGTTCCAGGAGTGGCCGAAGAGCGTTTGCGCAGGCGCCGACTGACGACGTCAGCGCGAGCATTCCACCGGAATTCCGGCGCAGCGATGAACCGCTCATGCCGGAAGTTTCCGAGCTGCAGGTCGTAAGGCACTTCACGCGCTTGTCGCAGCAAAACTTCTCAATCGACACCCAGTTCTATCCGCTGGGATCCTGCACGATGAAATACAATCCGCGTGCCTGCAACGCGTTGGCGTTTCTGCCGGGGCTCCGTAATCGGCATCCGCTGGCGCCGACAAGCCACGGGCAGGGATTCCTGAGCTGCATGTTCGAATTGCAGGAAATGCTCAAAGACGTGACCGGCATGAAAGCGGTATCGCTTACCCCGATGGCCGGCGCGCAGGGCGAATTCGCCGGCGTTGCCATGATCCGTGCCTATCACCTGGCGCGCGGAGACAGCGAACGCAATGAGATTATCGTGCCCGACGCGGCCCACGGCACCAACCCCGCGACCGCCACGATGAGTGGATGCGTGGTGCGTGAACTTCCGACCGACGAGGATGGCGACCTGGAGCTGGATGCGCTACGTGCGGCAGTCGGGCCACGCACAGCCGGCATCATGCTGACGAACCCGTCGACTCTGGGCGTGTTCGAACGCAAGATCAGCGAGATCGCAGAAATCGTGCACGGCGCCGGCGGCCTGCTCTATTACGACGGCGCGAATCTGAATGCGATACTCGGCAAGGTGCGCCCGGGCGACATGGATTTCGACGTAATCCATATGAACCTGCACAAGACCTTTTCCACGCCGCACGGCGGCGGCGGCCCCGGCAGCGGCGCGGTCGGTGTCGGTGAACGGCTGAAACCGTTCATGCCAATTCCGGTGGTGACGCAGAAATCCGACAACGGTAATGCGCATTATGAGTTGCTGACCGAGGAGGACTTGCCGCAATCCATTGGCCGCTTGTCGGCATTCATGGGCAATTCAGGCGTGCTTTTACGCGCCTACGTCTATATGCGCATGGTCGGTCGTGACGGCATGCGACGCATCGCCGAATTCGCGACCCTGAACGCAAATTATCTGCAGTGCAGGTTGCGTGACGCCGGCTTCGAGCTCGCTTACCCTGAGCGCCGGGCCAGCCACGAATTCATCATCACGCTGAAGCACCAGGCAAAGACACTGCACGTGACGGCGATGGATTTCGCCAAGGCGCTGCTGGATCGAAACTATCATGCGCCGACAACGTATTTTCCGCTGCTCGTGCCTGAATGCCTTCTTATCGAGCCCACCGAGACCGAGTCGCGCGAAACTCTCGATGGCTTCGTGGACGCCATGGTGGCGATCGCGAGGGAAGCCGAGGTTGACGTTGACAAGGTAAAGTCGGCGCCATTCACCACGACGGTGCGCCGCCTCGACGACGTCAAGGCTGCGCGTTCGCTCGACCTGGCGTACCGGCCGCCTGAAGCTTGATCTGAGACTCCGGTGCGCGCTCGCAGGGACGCAAATACGGCATAATGAGCGGTTGATGGCGCCGTGTCGTCAACCACGAGGGAACCGTGGGCCGGCACGGGAGTCCAGATAACAGATACCCCGTCCCGAGGACACGCTTCCAGATGCACAAAGCACAGCTCAGATCGCTCGTTTTCCTGT
>JAHHOT010000139.1 GCA_018677555.1 Gammaproteobacteria bacterium
GTGCTGGTACGCCGCTTCGATCGCAAGGTTTACATGGCGAATGGCGCGGCGCTGGAGGCAGCAGGAATTCGCAGGGGGATACCGGATCCGGAGGGCGTTGCGGTCGAGCGGGACGGCAACGGCGAGCCTACCGGCGCGCTGTTCAACCCCGTTGCCGGTGCGGTCGAGTCGACGGTACTGGTCAAGGACAACGTGCGTGCGCTGTACTCCGCGATTATTCCACCACCTTCGCGACAGCAGCGAATCCAGGAAACGCTGCGGGCCTGGGAGCAGATGCGCAGGGTGGGCATAACGAGTTACTCAGACGTTACCTCTGCGCCGGTCCAGGTGGACATCTATCGACAGCTTCGCGACGAAGGCTTGATGACCGCACGCGTTCGCTATCGTCCGCCGTTGGACCAATGGCAGTCGATGGCGTCGCTCGGGATCCAGGTCGGCTTTGGCGACGAATGGATTCGTTTCGGCGCGGTCAAAGCGTGGATCGACGGAATCATGGGTAACAGTTCGGCGCGATTCTATGAGCCCTATACGCATAACCCCGGCAGCCGCGGTATCTGGCGGGACATCATGTTTCCATTCGAGCGCAGCCCGGATAATCCGGAGGAGATGCAGAGTCGGCTGGAGCGACTGGCACTACAGGCCGACGCGGCCAACATCCAGCTGACCGTGCACGCCATCGGTGACGAAGCCAACGGTTACCTGATGGATATGCTCGAACGCATCGTCGCCAAAAATGGCGTCCGGGATCGACGCTTTCGGCTGGTGCATGCGCAGGTGATGACGGATCGCGACATTCAGCGCGGTGGCGCCCTGAAAATCGTCGCAGAGATGCAGCCTTTTCATACTTCCGATGACATGCGCTGGATGGAGGAACGCATCGGTCGGGATCGCTCACGCGGCGCCTACGCATTTCGGCGCATCTGGGACTCCGGCGCGGTACTGAGCTTTGGCTCGGATTCCCCGGGCACCAATGCATCGCGCTACTACCTGAACCCGATGCTGGGACTGTATGCCGCGGTCACGCGAAAAACGCTGTCCGGACAGCCCGAGGGCGGCTGGTTTCCGCAGGAGAAGATCACGATCGAGGAAGCCATCCAGGCGTATACCTTTAACACTGCGTATGCCGCCTACGAGGAAAACATCAAGGGCAGCATTACCGAGGAGAAGCTGGCTGATTTCGTTGTCGTGTCGGACAACCTCCTGACGATGGATCCCGATGGGATCAAGGATGTAACGGTGCTGATGACCGTGGTCGGCGGCAAAATCGTGTACGAGGCGATGTAACGCGCCTCATGCGGCGCTCCATCGCAATTGCCGGCAATATCGGCGTTGGAAAGTCGACGCTGGTGGAGTTTCTCAGCCGAACCTATGGCATTCAGCCGTTTTACGAACCCAGCGAAGACAACCCGTATCTTCCCGACTTCTACAAGGACATGCGGCGCTGGTCGTTTCATTCGCAGCTGTACTACCTCAGCAACAAGTTCCGCCTGCACCAGGCGCTGGACCAGGCGCCCGGCGTGGTGGTGCTGGACCGTACGATTTTCGAGGATGCGGAAATATTCGCAACGGCGTTGCACGATATGCGGCGCATGGACCAGCGAGACTGGGAGACCTACTGGGGATTTTACCAGTCGATTCTCAAGGCGATCAGCCCGCCGGACCTGATGATCTACCTGCGCTGTTCCATGCGTACACTGCGCAAGCGCATCCGACTGCGGGGGCGCGAAATGGAGCAGGACATGCCGTTAGCGTATCTGAAGCGGCTCGACAGCCTGTATGAACGCTGGATCAAGTCCTATGATATGAGCGACGTCCTGGTGCTGGAAACCGATCAGCTCGACTACATTCACGACCTGGTGCATCGACTGGACGTGATGGAACAGATCGAATCCGTTCTGCCTCCGGAACTTGGGAAGCCGGCCTGCAACTGAGGCAGTAGCGGTCGTCAGTTGGAAAACGGTTCCGCGAACGTAGATGGCACGGGTATGCCGTCGGCGAAGGCAGGGATGTACCGACTGTCGATCAGGTTTTTGATGATCGCATCCTGGCAGGCAACCGGTGGAATAATCCCGCCGCTGTGGGACAGGCTGACGTTGCTGGCTTTGCCCTGCTCATTCACATGAGCTTTCGCGAGTACGGCCCATTCCTTTCGCTGCGGGCAAGCGCCCTGCCATTTCTCCTTGCCAATTAGTCGCTGCGCGCCGAAATGTTCCGGCCCGTATTCCTCGACGTTTTCCTTGACCCCGGGGTTCGGGAGGAAAGTCACTTCCTGTTCTTCCCCCTTCTGCTTGAACTGCACCCGGTACTGGAAATAGACGGTTTGCGCGCGGCCGTCGATCATTGCAGGGACAAGCCGCGCTTTCTTTGCCGCATTGAACAACGCACCTGCGAACGGTTGATCGAAATCATTCTGCAGGAAACAAAGGTTGTCCTTCAATTTGCCGTTATGCACGGAAATGACCGCGCAAAGCATTGCGGCCGTAACGTCCCCGGTCACTTCCGGAAAGTCGATGAACTTGAAGATGGATTTCTCTGCTGTCGGATCACCGAAGGTCGCCGGCGAAAATTCCGCATGCGACGGCAGTGATACGACGAACAGTGCAACAAATGCGACGAGAGGATTTACAGAATTTTTCGTGTGCATACTCACAACTTCAACGAACAATGGCGCGGCTTCGAATTTTACCCGAGCTTCGTACGCTCGAAAAACAATATATAAGTCAACAATTTACATGAGCCAATCCGAATGGCGAGGTACGCAAGCGGACTATTGTCGGATTTCATCGTGTCGCGAAAAAGCTGCAGTGAGGCCTCTGCGGACCAGAACGCAACCAATACTTGTCCGACTGCATCTAAATGACAAAGTTCGACGGAATTATTTTGTATGTCGTTGTCTGTGATAAATAGCACCGCGTCGAAGCGGTGCGAACAGAAAGACCTGGCGTCTGGAAATGGAGAGGAAAAGTGAAAGTAAACAACTTCAGAAAAAGTGTAATCATTGCATCGTTGACAGGACTACTCGCTGTTCCTGCAGCTGCGGTGGCGGATAACGCGGTGAAAACTCAGGATTCCGCCATCAAGGTGTCGTATGCCGACCTGAATATCCGCAGCAAGCAGGGGATCAGCGCTCTTTACAAGAGGCTGCAGAACGCGTCCGAAGAGCTGTGCGGACCGCTCAGCTATTCGAAAGCAGGAAATCTCAACCTGCTGACTCAGAACAGGCAGTGCTACCAGGAAACGCTGAGTAGCGCAGTGGACAAAGTCGGTAGCGAAGCACTTTCCGAGTTGCACAACGGTTAGCTTTGGCACAATCGGCGCGGGTCACGGTCTGTCAGGGATGCCGTGGCTCGCGTCTTTTTACTCGGTTACCGCCTGAAACTCGTAAATTGCACTCACGATGGGAGAAAGTGATTCGCCGTAACGGCCAAACCAGTTGTGATAGATGCGTCGAATCCGGGCGCCTCGGTACAGGTTTGCGAGTGCCCGGTCGGCTACCAGGCGAAACTCGGTGTCTCCCCGGCGAGTCATGAACGCGTATGGCTCAAAAGAAAAAACGTCGCGGGTGATAACGTAATCGCCGGTTTTTCCGGTCAGGTGGACCTGGCCGATGAGCATGGCCCGGTCGGTGGCATACCCGTCGACCTTCTTTTCGTTGAGAAGCTTCATGCCCTCGTCGTGTGTCTCGATGATTCGAAGGGTCGACTTCATCTCGTTCAATTCCATGAAATCCCGGATCGAAGCGTGTGTCGTTGTGCCCTCGATTACGGCGACCGTCTTGCCGTCGAGGTCGCTGATTGAGTTTATGGGCTTGCTTTTCCGCGACAGGACCGCGCCCCCGGTGATGAAAGTCATCAGCGTAAAATCAACCCGCTCCCGCCGTGACAGCGTAACGGTGGTCGCGCCGCATTCAATGTCAACCTTGCCATCTTCGACGGCGCCAAGGCGTTCTTCCATGGACACCAGTGGCACGTAGACAACCTCGATTTCTTCCAGTCCTGCGGCGAGCCGGGCCGCGGCCGCCACGCTGCGACAGAGCGTTATCGAGTAGCCGACCGGCTGACCTTCGCGGTCGACGAATGACATCGGGGGCGCATCGGGAACATAGCCGATACGAATCTGTCCTGACTCGGCAATCTGTTTGAGCGTGCCGCTCAGCTCCGCCGCATGCGCGGTAATTGCCATCATGAACAGGGCCGAAAATGCAACAATCATACGACGCATCTTTTTCTCCTTCCTGGCGTGGTCCAGTCTCCCAAGCCGGTTACGGAATGTCCAGCGCGCACCAGGGAGGCTCTTTTTAGTTCACGTCGCGTGGGATGAGAATTAATCAGTGTCTCCCTAGCGGTAACCCTCGGCCTGTAAACTGAATAACGTTGCATAGTGCCCGCGCAATGCCATGAGTTCGGCATGCGTACCGCGCTCCGTTATGCGGCCGTTTTGGATGACGACAATTTGATCTGCCCTGCGCACGGTCGAGAAGCGGTGCGAAATCAGTATCGTTATCTTGTCATTGGTGAGTTTCCGAAAATGCTCGAATAGCGCTGCCTCAGCGGCTGCGTCCATGGACGCGGTTGGTTCGTCCATCACGAGGATGTCGGCGTGGCTATCCATGAAGGCACGGGACAACGCGATTTTTTGCCACTGGCCGGACGACAGTTCCTGGCCATCCCGAAACCAGCTTCCCAGTTGCGTATCGTAGCCGGCCGGAAGTTCCGTGATGAATGCGTCTGCCATCCCTTGCTCCGCCGCCTTACTCCATCCCGCGGGGTCATTGACCCGTTCGACGTCCCCAACCCCGATGTTTTCACCGACGGTAATCTGGTAGCGGGCAAAGTCCTGGAAAATGACGCCAATGCGGCGACGCAGGTGCTGCGGATCCCAGTCCCGCAAGTCGGTGCCGTCAAGCTCGATGGTGCCGGCGTTCGGTGTATAAAGACCAGTCAACAACTTGATCAGTGTGGTTTTGCCGGCGCCGTTTTCACCTACGAGCGCGAAACTTTCGCCGGGCCGCAGGTGCAGATTGATGTCGTGAAGCACCGGGCGTCGGCTGCCCGGATAGGTAAACCGCACGCCGGTGAATCGCACACCATCGCCGGGTTTTTCGCCCCGCGCAGCCTGTCCCGACGCGTCGGGCGACGACTGCTCCAGGTACTCGTAGAGATTCGACAGGTAGAGATTGTCTTCGTACATCCCGCCGATGGCGGACAGGCAGGCGGCAACCGCGGTCTGTCCCTGTCTGAAAACCAGCAGGTACATCGTCATCTCACCCAGGGATATGGCGCCGCGCATGGTGCTGATGCCGATCCAGGCATAGACGGCGTAAAACGCCGCGGTGGCCACCAGTCCGAGAACAAGTCCCCAGGTTTCGCGCCGCAGCGTCAGCGAACGGTCTTCTGCGTAGAGCCGTGAAAAAATGTCCCGGTAGCGCTGCAGGAACAGGGGGCCAAGGCGAAACAGTTTCACTTCCTTGGCATGGTCCTCGCGCGCAAGCACGGTTTCGAGGTACATCTGCATCCGTGACTCCGGAGAGCGCCAGCGGAAAAGACGAAATGCGTCGCCCGCAAATTTGGTTTCTGCGAAGAATGACGGAAAACCAGCGATGAACAGGATGAGCACTGCCCAGGCGCTAAACTGCAGCAGCAGCACTGCGTAACTGGTCAGAGTGACCGCGTTCTGCATCAGCGTGAAGGTTCGATTGACCAGGCTTAACGGCCTGCTGGATGCTTCACGGCGGGCGCGCGTAAGCTTGTCATAGAACTCCGAATCCTCGAACTGCGTCATCGACAGTTCCTGCGCCTTTTCGAGGATAAGCACATTCACCCGGTGCCCGAGTTGTGCCCGTAACAGCGATTGGCACATGCTGATGCCGCGGCTGCCTGCGGAAACCAACGCGACGAGAACCGCTTCGATGCCGATGTATATGAGTGCCTGGCGATACAGGGCGGGTTCGCCAATGGCCGCAACCACGGCATCCACGATCAGTTGGCCGACGAAAGCAATGGCTGCCGGGAGCAGCCCGGTCGCCAGCGTCAACAGCGCAAACACGACCGTCAGCGTCTTGTTGGTGGACCAGACCAGCGCCAGGGCGCGGCCGGCGTAGCGGAGCACGCCGGCGCCGTCGGTTTTCTGCGGAAGCGCGTCAGGCTGCATGGAAAACCGCTGAATCCCCGAAATTGCCGTAAATGCCGCTAAATGCGACGAAAACCAGCTAAATTGGCGCAAAACGTCGATAAAAGTCGTATCACGCAGCGACCGTTGCAGGCACTAATGTAAAAAATAGTAGACACCAAGTCGGGTATTTTATACATTGTCAAAAATTCTTTACATCAATCGTTTGGCGGAGGAAACCGCATGGACCTGTCTCACCAGGAGAAAAGCATACTGGGCTCATTGATCGTCACATTGCTGGTGTTTTTCTACTATTGTTCGCGCGTTGTCGGTTTCGCGACCGGTGCACAGGAACTGACCATCGAGGCGCTGTGGCCACTCGTGCTGTCCATCGTCGTAATCGTGATCATCGTCGAAATCGTCGCGCATATCATCATTGCCGCGCTGGCCGGGCCGGCGGAACGCGACGAACGCGACCGCCTGATCGATGCAATGGCCAGCCGCATCGCCTACCTGGTGCTGGGTGTCGGTGCGTTCATCGCCGTGTTTCACCTGGTACTCACGACCATGCTCGGGCTGGTATTCGCGAAACCGTTGTTACGCGACTTCTGGATTGTAAATATCCTTATTTTCTCCATCACGCTGGCGGAGGTCACCAAGTTCCTGCTGCAGCTTTTCTACTATCGACGGGGCGTCTGATGGCGAAAAAGTGCAGGGTACGAAACCGGATTCGGGAATTGCGCTTCCTCGCCGGCGAAATGACGCAGCAGGAGCTTGCGCAGCGTATCGGCGTGACGCGACAGACCGTCGTAGCAATCGAGAAAGAGAAGTACTCGCCTTCCCTGGAAGTGGCTTTTCGAATTGCAGCCGAATTCGAGACCCCGATCGGCGACGTTTTTACCTACGATCCCTAGTTGCCTACCACGGAAGCACGTAACCCTCGGCATGCCAGAATGTGCCTGTTGTGCCCATGTCGAGCTCGGCAATCCGTGCAATGAGCCCGCGAGCGGAGTCTGCCGGTGAGATGCCGCGCCCGCCGGTCATGTCGGTGGCGACCAGGCCCGGATGCAGCAATGCGACGGCAATGCCGCGGTCATACAGATCATGCCGCAGATTCATGCCGACCATGTTGACCGCTGTTTTCGAGACACGATAGCCGTAGTTTCCGCCAGAGCCGTTGTCTTCGATCGAACCGACCCGGCTGGATACGATCGCCAGTTTTGAGCCGCGCGACAAATTCGGCATCAGCGCGCGTGTCACGCGTAGCGGACCGAGTGTGTTTACGCGAAATTGCTCCAGCATGGCATCGTAGTCAATCGTATCGAACGAATCAGACCGCAAGATACCGGCGTTGTTGACCAGTACGTCGAGCGGTCGTCCGTCCAGCCTGGATGCCAGGGACTCGACATCGTCGCCGACCGATACGTCAATGCCATCGATGATCTCCACTCCTGCCTCGCGGAGTTCGTTACTTGCCGATCGACATGCCGCAACGACAGCCTCACCGTCGTCCGCAAGCTGCCTGCACATTTCCAGTCCGATGCCGCGATTCGCGCCAGTAATCAACCAGGTTGCCATTTTGTCTAGGGTCCTCACAAGTCAGATTGGGTCAGCGCCTTGGTGAGTTCATAGAGAAACTCCTGACCCTCGAAAAAGGATTTGACCAGCATGCGTTCGTCCTGGCCATGCGCGCGCACATCGTTGACATCCACAAAGATCCCCGACACGCCATAGACCGGAATGCCGGCGTTACGCAAGTACAAGCCGTCGGTCGCGCCGGTGCCCATCGTCGGTATGACCGGAACCCCGGGCCACATTTGTTGCGTAATGCGTTCGACGGGTTCCAACATTTCCGGGGTCAATGGCGACGGCGGGGAGGGCGTGGCCTTGTTGACCGTGGAAATGAGAACCCTGTGATCGCCAACGACGGCGTCGAGCGTCGCCAGCACCGAATCGATCGAAACGTCCGGCAATATCCGGCAATTCACGTTAGCCTGGGCGCGTTGTGGCAATGCGTTTACGGCGTGACCTGCGTCCACCATCGTTGCTACGCAAGTCGTACGCATGCGCGAGTTGACGAAGGGCATGCCCGACAGCATTTCGACCGAGGCCGGGTCTGGCGGCGCCTGCAACAATCCACGCATCGCTTCTCCCAGCAGGCCGTCGTCGAGTTCTGCTGAACGCTCGAAGTAGGCACGCGTGATCTCGTTGAGTTGTACGGGAAAATCATAGTTGCGAATGCGGGTGAGCGCATCCGCGAGCCGATAGATGGCATTCTCCTTCTGCGGCAACGAGCTGTGTCCACCGGGATTCGTAACGATAAGGCTGAAGTCCTGGTAGACCTTTTCGCTGGCCTGCACAGAATGCACGGCATACTCGCCATCGATAATGCCGCCTCCGCCGCCTTCGTTGATCGCGAACTCCGCGTCGATCAGGTCACGGTGATTTTCCAGCAGCCAGGTCACGCCATTATGATCTCCGCCTTCCTCGTCAGCAGTCAGCGCCACGATGATGTCGCGGTCCGGCTGATAGCCTTCCTGTTTCAGGCGAATGAGATTCGCGACGTGAATGGCGGCCTCGTTCTTGTCGTCGAGGACCCCACGCCCGTAAAAATACCCGTCTTCTTCGACAAACGTGAACGGCTCCTTCGTCCAGTCCGCGGGATCTGCTTCAACGACATCGATGTGTGCGAGCAGCAATATCGGCTTTCTGCCGGATTCGCGACCACGTAGCCGCGCGACGAGGTTGCCCTTGCGTGGAGCGGGCGCAAGCACCTGCACATCGGCATCGTCAAAGCCGGCCTCGAGCAGTCGTGCGGCCATTGCCTCCGCAGCCCGGGTATTGTCGCCGCGGCTATCCGTCGTGTCGATCTCGATCAGTTCCTTCAACAGGTCGCGCGCGAGTGCCTGGTGCGGGGCCAGGAGTTCTGCAGGCTCCGGCACGACGGTGGCCGCTTCGCCGGGTGCCTCGACCGTGGCATCTACCTCGCCGGTATCCGTGGCGTCCTGGCCGCAGGCTGTGATTAACAGACCGCTAACAACGGTCAGCGGCAGTATCAATGTTGATTTCATTCCGTTTCCTCTGCCGGCAATTGTCCGGTCAGCGTCATCACACGACCCCGATAATCAGTCAGTGCGAGCTTGTTGCCCTCGATCTCGAAACCCCTGGCGTCGCGAAGTCCGTTCATGAAAGTCTTTTCAATGTCCATTTGCGGCCCTGTACACATCTTGCGCGTTGCAGCCAGAGGCCCGATCTCGATCTCGGTACCGGATATTTCATACGGCCCGAAAAAGTTATTACAGCCGGCGTGCCCGTTGAGTTCGCCGTCGGCACCAAGACGCACGTAAACGCCAATTTCATGATCGATTGCCGTTGGTCCGGTATCCGTTAATTGCCAGTCGGTATCTGTCAGCGGCATTGGCGCCTGATTTTTCTTCAGTGCCGCCCGCCGCTGCATTCCGTCAAAGGAGACAAACGCAAAGCCTGCCAGGAACAACAGGAAGAAAGTAAATCCCAGGATGCGGTTCATCGTCGGTTGCCGGGCGATTGGCAGAATTTCGCTTTCGAAACAAGCTCGCTATCATACGGTTGTCGCCGTAGGATGGCGATAGCGGACTGATCGATGGGGAAAGCGATGCAACCGAATCTGAGCCGAAGGCGATTCATGGGTGGCGCGCTGGCTGGGGCAGCGGTATTCGCTTTGAGCCCGACGGCAGGCATGGCGGTCGGGCCCGCCAGGGGCTACATTCATCTCAATTCCAATGAAAACCCGTACGGTCCGAGCGCAGCGGCGCTGCGAGCGGCGTATCGCGCGTCGGAGGTTGGTGCCTACTATGCGGGCAGCATCAACCGCGAACTCCAGCAAGTCATTGCGGAAGAGAACGGCCTGACGCTCGACAACATGGTGTTGAGCTCGGGATCCAACGAAGCACTGTCCGCGGCGGTCGTAGCGTGGGGAAAGAAGGGGCGTATTCTCGCGCCTGCGCTAACTTACGACCTGCACATGAAATACGCACAGCGCATTGGCGCGGAAATCCGGCGCGTGCCGCTGGCGGCGGATATGTCGATCGACCTCGACGCGATGGAAAAGGCGGTAGACCGATCGGTCAGCATGGTTTACGTCTGTAACCCCAACAATCCGACCGGTATGCTGATCGATGGCGACGAGCTCCGTGAATTCTGCGGGCGTGTCAGTCAACGCGCGACCGTGCTTGTTGACGAAGCGTATTCCGAGCTTACCGGCGACCCCGAATATTCATCGATGATTGACCTGGTGCGCAATGGCGGGAATGTCATAATTATGCGCACATTTTCCAAGCTGCACGGGCTCGCCGGCATGCGCGTAGGCTACGGCATGGCCCGCCCGGATCTCGCAGCGCGAGTTCGGCATCATGTGATGGCGTGGCCTAATGTCATCGGGCTCGCGGCCGCGAAAGCCAGCTTCGAAGACCACGCTTTTCGCAGCTACTCCCGATCAAAGATCATCGAGGGTCGGAAAGTAGTCAACGATGCATTCACGAGGCATAGCATCCGGCCATTGCCGTCCGAAACGAATTTCGTTTTCGCGGACATTGGCCGCGACGTCGATGCATTTGCAGAGAAATTGCTGGAGAAGCGCATCCGTATTCATGCGAGCTACCCTGATTACCCGACCTACGCGCGGGTCAGTATGGGCATCGTCGAGGACCTGCACACGTTCGCGGACGTATTCGATCAGCTCATTACGACCTGACCATTCAAAAAACCCAGAGAGAAAAGAATGACAGAACGCGTTTGTCAGTTTGTGCGCCTGTCGATGCTGCTACTGGCAGCAACGTTGCCGACTGCGGTGCAGGCGGACATCGATCCGGAAACCTTTGCGGATGAAATTCAGGCACTGCAGTGGCGAGAGGTCGGTCCGTACCGGGGCGGTCGTTCCGCTGCTGTCGCCGGAATTCCGTCGCAGGACAACGTTTATTATTTCGGTGCAACCGGCGGCGGCGTCTGGAAAACAAAGGACGCGGGGCAGTCATGGCACAATGTTTCCGACGGCTATTTCGGCGGGTCGATCGGCGCGGTTGCGGTGTCCGAATGGGATCCGAACGTCGTATATGTCGGCGGCGGGGAAAAAACCGTTCGCGGCAACGTGTCGCCCGGCACTGGCATGTGGAAGTCGACGGATGCGGGCGAGACATGGCGGCGTATCGGTTTGCGCGACACGCAGCACATTTCCCGCATCCGCATCCACCCCAGGGATCCGGACCTCGTTTACGTCGCGGCGATGGGGCACCTGTTCGGCAGCAACGATCAGCGCGGCGTCTACCGCTCACGAGACGGCGGCAGCACCTGGGATCGAGTCCTGTTCGCCAACAAGGACGCGGGCGCGGTAGACCTGGTTCTGGACCCGACTAACCCGCGCATCGTCTATGCCAGTACCTGGCGGGTGCGCAGGACACCGTACAGTCTGGAAAGCGGTGGCGAGGGTTCGGCGTTGTACAAGTCCGTCGATGGCGGGGACAGCTGGGCGCGCCTGAGCGACAACAAGGGATTCCCCGCCGGTCCGCTGGGCATCATTGGCATTGCCGTGTCACCGGCCAACAACCAGAATCTGTACGCCATGGTCGAAGCCGGGGAGGGTGGTCTGTTTCGATCCAGCGACGGAGGAACGACCTGGACGCGCGTCAACGATGACCGCAACCTGCGGCAGCGGGCCTGGTATTACACGCGCGTGTATGCGGATCCTGCGGACGAGGAATCGGTGTACGTATTGAATGTGCGTTTCCATTTTTCGAAGGATGGTGGCAAGACCTTTAGCGAGATCGACACGCCTCACGGCGACAACCACGATCTGTGGATCGACCCGGCGAATCCCTTGCGCATGATCCAGGCCAATGACGGCGGCGCGAATGTGTCCTTCAATCGCGGTGAGACGTGGTCGACGCAAAGTAACCAGCCGACGGCCCAGTTCTACCGCGTTTCAATCGACAATGACTTCCCGTACCGGCTGCTCGGCGGGCAGCAGGACAACACCGCGGTGCGAATCCGCTCGCGGTCATCCACAGACACGGCGATCGGTTTGCGCGACTGGGAGCCGACGGCCGGTGGGGAAAGCGGTCACATCGTTGCCAAGCCCGACAATCCCGACATCGTCGTTGGGGGGTCGTATGGCGGGTACCTGCAGCTTTTCGATCATGGCACCGGCCAGAGTCGCTCGATCGACGTGTGGCCGGACAACCCGATGGGTTGGGGAGCTGCAGACCTGCGCTACCGCTTCCAGTGGAATTTTCCGATCCTGTTCTCGAGACACGACCCGGACGTTCTCATCGTCGGCGCGAACATGCTGTTTCGCAGCGACGATCTCGGGCAATCCTGGCAGGCGATCAGTCCGGACCTCACCCGCAACGACCGTTCGCGCCTCGGTCCCTCCGGCGGGCCCATTACCAAAGACAACACGAGCGTGGAGTATTACGCGACGGTATTTGCCATCGCGGAGTCGATACACGAAAAAGATGCATTCTGGGTGGGTACCGACGACGGCCGGGTACACATTACCCGCAATGGCGGCACCACATGGACGGACGTCACCCCGTCGAACATGCCCGAGTGGGCGCAGATCAACAGCATCGACATTCACCCTTTCGAGGTTGGCGGGGCGTACCTGGCGGCAACACGCTACAAGTCGGATGACTTCGCGCCGTATATCTTCCGGACAGACGACTGGGGCCGGAGCTGGCGGCGAATCGTCGGCGGTATTCCGCGCGACCAGTTTACGCGGGTCGTGCGCGCGGACCCGGATCGGGAGGGTCTGCTGTACGCAGGCACCGAAGGCGGCATTTACTATTCGCTGGATGACGGCGCCAGCTGGCAATCGCTGCAACTGAACCTGCCGCTGACACCGGTCACCGATCTCGCCATCAAGGACGACGACCTGGTAGCAGCTACGCAGGGACGCGGATTCTGGATTCTGGACGACCTCACAGTATTGCATCAATTGAGCGACGAGCATTCCGGCAAGAAGTCCCACCTATACAAGCCGCGTCAGGCCGTACGAATATCGGCGCCGGCCAGGCGCAGCAGCGAGCGTGGCAATCGCGGTCAGAATCCTCCTGCTGGCGCAATTTTTCACTACTCCCTGGGCGACGACGTTACGGCCGGCAGCACGATCAGTCTCGAAGTGTTCCCCGCCGATCCGGACAGCCAGGCAATCTGGGCCTGGACCCGCAAACCGGTCGACGATGACGCCGCGGAGGAAGACGCCGCGGAGACGGTCGATACGCGATTGCTGACATCGGATAAAGGACTCAACCGGTTCGTCTGGGATCTGCGCTATCCCGGGATGGAACGCTTCGAGGACATCATCCTGTGGGGCGACATGAAAGAGGGGCCGTACGCCGTTCCCGGCATTTACCGGGTCCGCCTTACGGTCGATGGCCAGTCGAGCGAAGAGTTTTTCGAGGTTGCGCCGGATCCCCGTGTGCCTTCGACGCAGGACGATTTTCTGCAGCAATTCCGCTTTGTGATGGAGTGCCGCGATCTGCTGTCGCGAACGCACAACGAGATCACGCGGGTGCGACAGCTGCGGGCACAGCTGGAAGCTCTCGCGGAACGCCTGGAGGATGCGGACGACGAAGGTTCCGTGTCGCTGACTACGGCAATTCGTGAGGCTGCTGAACGCATGACCGCGATCGAAGAAACGCTTTACCAGACGAATAACGAAAGCCGCCAGGACCCGCTCAACTTTCCGATACGCCTCAATAACAAACTGTCGATCGTCATGCGCCTGGTAGCCGCCGGCGATTTCGCGCCGACGACACAAGCGTACGCGGTCAAGCAGGAACTGACGGCCGCGATAACCGAACAGCTCGCCCGGTTACAGGTTATCTGGGAGCAGGACCTGCCATTGTTGAATGCCCGGATCGCCGAGCACGGCATCGATCTTATCGCGCTGCCAGCGGATTAGCGTCGCTGCCGGAACCTGCTCGTGGAATGATGCGGTAGGCGGACTATTCGCTCACCGCCGCGCAATTCACCCGGTCGTATCGGAGCTCGCTCAGGACGTCGGTCTGCGGTTCGCGAATGCCGAACAGCACGCGCGTGCGAGCCTCGATGCTGGCGAGCAGCGCATTGCCGAGCTCAAGTGCGTCATCCGCCTTTTCACCGCTGTAGTCAGTCAGGTATTTAAGCGCCATGTCCTCGCGTCCGGCGGCGTACAGCGCTTCAGCCGTTTCCGATACCGCAGCATGATCGGCGATCATGGCGTCCTCGAATGCGGTCAGCGCTTCTCTTACCTCGGGATAGAAGATGCCGGGGTGATCGCAGGCAAAGTAAAGCAGCCGTTTGAACGTGCGCCCGGCAAATTCGGTTGCCTCGCGGATCTGCCAGTCACG
>JAHHOT010000187.1 GCA_018677555.1 Gammaproteobacteria bacterium
AACGTGTGGCGGTCGCGGGCCATGCGATAGGTCAGGCGGTTCGTCAGCAGGTGGCGGTATTCGTCCGGTTCGAGCTCAGGCGAAAAAGAATTGGCGAGAAGATCGTCGTAATCCCGGGTCCACTCGACGTAGTACTGCAGTCCGACCGTGAAATTGGGCTTCGCTTCCCATTCGTAACCAGCGAGAAATCTCAGCTGATCGTTCGGCAGAAGCGGATCAGTGCCGTCCCTGTCGTCCCGCGACAGGAAATACGATGCTTCGACATTGAAAAGCCCGGGCCCGAGAGGTCGCCTCAAGCTGGCGCCCAGTGCGGTCAACGGTGCAAACGTCGCCTGCAAATCATCGGTGAGCGCAGACGGTTGTTTGAAGAAACCGCGATAGGCGTAGAGCGCGTACTCGCGGCCTTCAATGGTTCGGAACAAACGCAAGGCGAACTCGCCATTTGAAAAGGATTCGTCAGGCTCGATCGCGGACAGGGGTGGCCGGGGAGCAACGTTTTGTCCGGCGAGTGGCGAGTAGAATGAGAAACGTTCACCGGTGAGGTAGATGTCCGGCTCGAACACCGGCGTCCACACGGCGTCGATGTTCCATGCCGATGTGTATCGTGTCACTCGAACTGCGTTGCCGGGTTCCTTCAGGTAATCGTCATCCCGCCCTGCGAAGAAAGACACGAAGTCCTTCGGGAACAGGTCATTGAGGAACACGAGGTCGCCGGTTCCCCAGGTCTGCACCTGGCGGCCGATGCGGAGGTCCGTGTTTTCTCCAAGGGTGAATGCCGCGGTCAGATCCCGGACGTCGCCGATGAGATTGCCATCGACGCCGTCGTAGCCGCCGTCCGCTTTGAGAGAGAGCGTTACGCCCCCGCTTTGCCACTCGGTTTCCACGCGAACTCGGAGGTCCTGCAACGTGCTATTGTCGTCGACGAGGTCGTCGCTACTGAATCGGGTGCCAATTCCGGCCTCCGCAAAACCGCTCCACGCAAGGCCCGACGCGTCGTCGTCCCAGTCGTCGTCGCCCCACAGGTCGTCCTGCGCAAAGAGCGACACTGGAAGCAAAAGAAGTAGTGACAGCGCTCGCATTACCTGGCCGGTCGTTCAAGGTAGCTGCTCGGGGGATTGCGCAAAGAACGCTCCGTGAAAACGGATTCCGGCAACCCGATGTCGTAGGCGATGTAGCGGAACTGCATGTCGGTTTTACCACCGCCGAGCAGATCCGAGACGCGGCTCATGGTGACTGTCGGATGACCGCCAATGTCCTCGACGTTGAGCACCTCGACGCGCCGGTACGTCTTTCCCGCCGCATCCTCATACTCAATCTTCATCGGCAGAAAGGTCGATCGATCGATCCACGTGGCGTAGCTTGCGAACTCGGCCGTACCGGTATCGATGGGTTCATGGCGCAGTACGTAATACTCGTCTGTCGTCTCGACGAGCCTGTGGTTGTCGTCGGAAGGGCGCCGCCCCGAGACATCTTCGTAGAAGTAATGCGCGCCGACGAAACTGGTGCGCTTGTCTCCGGCGGAGATGCGCTTGACCAGGTCGAGGCCCGGCAGGTACAGCCAGCGATCGTCATCCCGTTCCACGTGCTTGTCGACCAGGAAAACCGTGTTGCGGACGTCCGATGGCTGACTGAATACCACCAGGAACTGCTGGTCACCGGCATCTTCGATGTCGCGACGGAGCACGGTGAACTGCCGGCGCTGCTGCCGGCCCTGCGCGTCGGTGATAATCATGCGTACTTCGGAACGACCGTCATTGCCGGCGTAATACGCGGCGAGATTTGCACGCGCGACGATCTCGTCCGCATCGGTCAGCGGCTCGGCCATTGCAACGCTGGCGAGCGTGGCGGCGAGTGCCAGCATTAGTGATTTCAGTTTCATCGTTAGCAATTCCTCAACTCAGGCCTCGGCCGGCTGCAGCGCCTGCTGGGAGAATGCGCCCTCTTTGCGCAGCTCCGGAAACAGCCACGGGCCGGACCACGACAAGATCGCGGGCAGCAGGATCAGCGTTGTCACGCCGGACAACGCCATGATGGCTGCCATGAAGGCGCCGACCGTGATGTACGGCACCAGCGGCGCGAAGAACAGCGGCGTGAATCCAATCGCGATGACGATCGCGTTTCTTGCTATCGCGCGCGCCGGTTCCTCGAACACCTGTCTCGCAGCAACCGCGAACGAACGGCTGCGCTCCAGCAGTGCGCGCGTTCGTTCGATGAAATGAATGGCGAAGTCAACCGACAGCCCCAGCGTCAGCGACGACAGGACGGCAATCGGCATATCGTAGTCTTTGCCGATCCAGCCGATGATGCCGTAGACGCCCGCGATCGTTACCGACAGCGGCACCATCGCGAGCAGGCCGAGCCGTGCGTTGCGAAACAATAGCGCCATCATCAGGAACACAACAGCGAACGCGCCGAGGAGGCTTTTCAGCATGCCGCTCACCATGGCGTTCTGCCAGATGACATTAATGAAGGTTTTACCGGCAAGACGATGCTCGACGTTGTCCGGCAGCGGATTTTCGGCGATGTGCTGGTCGAGAATGTCTATCACCCGGCTCATGTCCTGGTTGTCGCCGCTTTTCAACTGCAGCCAGATTGCCGTCGAGGAGAAGTCCGGGGTAACCATGTGCCACAGATCCTGCGGGCGATGCGAAGACTGGTACTGCAGCAGTGTTTGGGCGACGCCGGCCACGCTGTTCGGAATTCGAAAATTCGCGGCTTCGCCTCCTCGCAGTTCACGATTGACGACTTTGACGACGTCCGGCAAAGCATTGGTTTTGCCGACGTAACCGGAATCGACCAGCGCATCCTGCATCTCGGAGATCTGCTGGAGAATATCGGGCCGCTGGAAGTATTTCGATGCGCTCTGCGTTTCCTCGGCCAGCAGGAGCAGGCGCTCGAGGCTGTCGATCGTTGCCGGGCCGCCGGCCTCGAACAAGGCATCGTCGATGGACGCGATCAACTGACCGAACCAGGTGCCCGCGTCGCTCGCATCGGCGTCCAGCGCTTCCTGGATGCCGCGGGCCAGCTCCGGATCGACATTCGCCAGCAGATCCCTGGCGCTGGCTTCGAAGCGTGGCCGCGCTTCTTTGTCGTCGTGGGTCAGAACGACAAATGCGTCGTACGTTCCGGCGAAGTGATCGTTGAGGACCGCGTCGGCCACGCGAATCGGATGATTCGCCTTGAACCAGCGGACCGGGTTGTCGTTGATCTCGATACGGAAAATGCCGGCGACGCTGACCGCGATCAGCAATACCGCGACACCGCTGATCGTCTTGCCGTAGCGGACCGCGAAGCTGCCGCTTTTCCGCAGAGCACGTGCCAGCAACGTATTCGTGTGCGGCGTACGCGATCTTGACGTCAGTTTTGCAAGCGATTTCGGGTTCATGCGCACGACGTATGCGGGAATCAGGGTGATCGTGAGAACAAACGCGAGGAGAATGCCAAAGGCTACGTAGGCACCGAAAATCTGCACCGGCGGAATTGGTGTCAGCATCAGCGACAGGAAACCAACAGATGAGGTCAGCGACGTAAACAGCATGGGCCGAAACAGGTGTTCGACGACCCGTGAAATCGTCGTTTTTGCATCCGTGTCCGCCCGGTGCGTGTCAGCGAATTCCGACATGATGTGCACGGAATCGACGACGGCGATCGGCATCAGGAAAATAGGAATCATCGAGCTCATGATGTGCACGGTAAAGCCCATGCCGATCAGCAGGCCCATGCTTATTATTACCGTGGCCATCGCAACGAGCATCGGTGCGATGACGAGCTGGGCACTGCGGAAGAAGTACAGCATGAGCAGGAAGATCATCAGCCCGGCCAGGGGCGCCGAGATCCCCATCTGCACGAACATATCGTGGCCGAAGGTATCCTCGGCGACCGGCAGGCCGGTTATATGATAGGCGTCGCCGGAGTCGAGCGCGTCGGCCAACGCACGAATCTCTCCCGACAGCGAGTAGCTCAGATCCTTGCTGGCAATCGGCACGTAGATCGCTGCCGCCTTGCCATCGCCGGATACCAGCGTGTCCTGCAACAACGGCAGCCGACTGACCTTGTCACGTATATCGAGCGCCTGTTGTTCCGTGACCGGTGCTTCCCGCATCATCCATTCGAAGCGAATGGTCCCCGGGCCCTCCTGGCCGATGTTGTCGGCTTCGGCCAGGGACATCAGATCAGGCGCAATGACGCCGTCGAGCTTCAGGATGGCGGCGCTCAGCGTATGCAGTGCCGCCAGCGAGTCGACGTTGTAGATGCCGTCAACGTGCGTGTCGTTGACAATGCCCACGACGATCGCATCGTGCAGCGTGAAGCGGTCTTCGACGAGGTTGTGAAATACGCGGTCGGCCTGATCGGACGGCAACATATTCTCGGGGTCGGTGTCGATCTGGATGCGAAACATCAGGCCGGCGGCGATAACTGCGAGCAGCACGACGATGGCGTAGACCGATTTCGGGTGCTCTGTCGCGACCTTGATCAGCGCATGTTTCATCAGGCAGATTCCTTGAGGCGTACGGCACCGAGCATTTTCAGAACGGTCTTTTCGTAATAGGGCTCGGTTTTGGCGGCGCGCACCTTGTGCAGGAAGTATTTCTCGTAGGCGACCTTCGCCATGTGCACCCACTTGCCGCGGGACGCCCAGTTGGTGTTTCGCGGCGGAATCTGCGGCAAGGCGACGAACGCGACGCCGGTATCGCCGAAATCGGCAAGACAGACGGCGTTCCAGGAGGCCCGCTGTTCCGGATCCCTGCCTTTTATGGCGTCTGCGATATTGTGCGTGGTTGCGGTGACCATCGATTCGATCATGTAACCGGTCTTGGGCGCGCCGGTCGCGACCGGTGTCGTTGCGACCGGCGGGATTGCAACACAGACACCGACAGCATAGATGTTGTTGTAGGTGGGATTGCGCTGGAATTCGTCGATGAGGATGAAGCCGCGCGGGTTGGTCAGCCCGTCGATATCGATGACCGCATCGACGCCTTTGAAGGCCGGCAGAATCATCGAGTGCCGGAACGGCAACTCATGCTGCTTTTTCTCCTTGCCGTCGTCATCGACTTCGGTGAATCGAATCGTGCCGTCTCCGACCTGCGTGATCTTCGCGTTACAGGTCCAGTGGATATGGCGGTCGCGCAGCTCGGATTCCATCAAACCCTTGGTGTCTCCCACGCCATCCAGGCCGAGATGGCCGATATAGGGTTCCGGTGTCACGAAATGCATGGGCACACGGTCGCGGATTTTTCTTTTTTTCAGTTCGGTGTCGAGGATGAACGCGTATTCGTATGCAGGACCGAAGCACGAGGCCCCGGGGGCGGCACCGATAACGACAGGGCCCGGGTCTACGACAAGTTTCTCGAAATCGATAAGTGACGTGTTTGCGTGGCCGGTTTTGCAGATCGACTGCGTGAACCCGCTATGCGGCCCCAGTCCTTTTACCTCGTCGAAAGCGAGCTTGGGCCCGGTTGCGATGACGAGATAGTCGTAGTCCAGTGAAGTATCGTCGTTCAGTGCGATACGGTTCTCGTCCGGGTGGACGCGACGCACGCCCTGGCTGAAAAATTCAATGCCGTGTTTCTTCATCAGGGCAGGCAGCTCGACGATGACCTGTTTTTCCTTGCGCCAGCCAACGGCCACCCAGGGGTTGGAGGGCGTAAACTCGAACCGGTCCGAGTCGCCGACCAGTGTGACCTGGTGTTCTTTGCCGAGCGCCTTTTTGAGTTCGTAAACCTGCGAGATGCCGCCGATGCCGGCGCCGATTACTACGATCCTGGCCATGTCGATTCCTCCCAAAGCTCTCGATTTGCAACGTTCCCGGGTAATATATGAATAATATCTAATTTAGTCAAGACTAAATAATAGACTTCTAATTTAGTCTGGGCTATATTAGTTTTCGTGGCTATAAGGATTAGCCGCAACCCTTCACCAGCAACCGGGAATACCTGTGCCGGGACAGGAAAAAGCATTTAAAAAACAGGGTACTGAGGCGGTTTCCGCCGAGCTCATGCAGGAGCACGCCGCAGAGGCGGCGCAGCTGATGAGTGCGCTGGGCAACGAGAGCCGCCTGATGATCCTGTGCATGCTGGCGGAACAGGAGCGTTCGGTTGGCGAGCTGAATGCGGTAGTGCCGCTGAGCCAGTCTGCGTTGTCGCAGCAGCTGGCCCGATTGCGGCAGCAGGGCCTGGTCAGGACACGCCGCGAATCGCAGACTATTTTTTACTCACTGGTCGACGGGCCTGCCAACCAGGTCATACATCTCCTGCACGACATCTACTGCCCGGCAAGCGGTGACAGCGCCGAAGGCGGAAACTAAGGTAAGCGTCATTTGCTTGCGGCAACCCGGGCCGCCGCCATATCGTTAGTCTCAAGATTAGCTGCTACAGTGCCCGCTATGCGATTCGGTGCCAACGATTATTCAGCGACGGGCTTCTACGACGAACTGATCCAGGCGGACGGGACGGCGCGCCCGCACGCGCGTGAGCTCGTCGATTACTTCAGCGACATGGAGGCGAGCGAACTGCTGGACCGGCAGCGTGCCGTCGACAGCACGATCGTCGACATGGGCATCAGCTTCACGATCTACTCGGAAGGCGACAACATCGATCGCGCGTGGCCGCTCGACATCATTCCGCGGGCCATGCCCGGCTCGGAGTGGGACCAGGTCGAGCGCGGGCTCAAGCAGCGGGTCATGGCGCTCAACCTGTTCATCGACGATCTCTACAACGATCGACGCATCCTGAAAGACAAGGTTGTCCCGGCGGAGCTGATCGACAGCTCGAAAAACTACCTCGAACCTTGCAAAGGCGTGAGCCCCCGACACGGCGTCTGGGCTCATATTTGCGGCTCCGACCTCGTGCGCGACGGCGACGGAACCATTTACGTGCTCGAAGACAATCTTCGCGTACCGTCCGGCGTGTCGTACATGCTCGAGAATCGCAACGTCATCAAGCGCGTATTCCCGGGAGTATTTCGCAACCATCGTGTTCGCCCGGTCAGCGAGTATCCTTCCGCGCTAAGCGATATGCTGAGATCAATTGCGTCGCCGGAGGTCGAGGGCAAGCCCGAGGTGGTCGTTTTGACTCCCGGCATCTACAACTCCGCGTACTTCGAACACAGCTACCTGGCGCGGACGATGGGGGTCGAACTCGTCGAGGGAAGCGACCTGCAGGTTGAAGAGGATGATTGCGTGTACATGCGCACAATCGATGGCCTCACGCAGGTCGACGTGATTTATCGTCGCATCGACGACACATTCATCGATCCTGAAGCGTTTCGCCCGGACTCGACGCTGGGCATCCCGGGAATAATGCGCGCGTGGCGCGCAGGCAATGTCGCGCTGGCAAACGCGCCGGGTTCCGGAGTAGCGGACGACAAGGTCGTCTACTCCTACGTTCCGGATATCATCAAGTATTACACGGGTGAAGATCCGGTCATTCCGAACGTGCCGACATGGCGCTGTTCCGACAGGCAGCAACTCGATCACGTGCTGGCCAATATTGCCGATCTCGTCGTCAAGCCCGCGAACGAGTCCGGTGGCTACGGCATGCTGGTCGGGCCACACGCGAGCAAGGCGGAGCACGACAAGTTCCGGGATTTGCTGAAGGCCGACCCGCGAAACTACATTGCGCAACCGACCTTGAGCCTGTCCACCGCGCCGACGCTTTGCGACGGTTCGCTGGAGCCACGGCACCTCGATCTGCGACCGTTCATATTGCAGGGTAACAAGATCTCGGTCACTGCCGGAGGGCTGACCCGCGTCGCGATGCGCAGGGGATCGCTGGTGGTGAACTCGTCGCAGGGCGGCGGGAGCAAGGACACGTGGATCGTGGAGGATGACAACTGATGCTGTCGCGCGCCGCCGAACGTGTCTACTGGGCCGGCCGTTACCTCGAGCGCGCGGAGAATACAGCCCGCATTGTGCAGCAATACTCGCAGCTACTGCTGGACCTGCCGCGCGAAGTCGACGTCGGCTGGTTTGAGCTGGTAAAGATCTTCGGCGCCTCGGTCCAGGTTTCCGGCAGCAACGATGACGACGAGGAGCGCGCAATCCTCGAGTTCCTGTTATCCGACCCCAATAGCGGCAACTCGTTGAACTTCTGCATACGCATGGCGCGCGACAACGTTCGCAACCTGCGCGACCTGTTGCCGCAGGAAAGCTGGGAGAGCGTCAACGAATTGCACCAGTACGCAAGACGCAAGCTTGAGGCAACGCCCGCTGCCGAGGACCGCTTCGAGGTTCTGGCCGACTGCATCGGCCGCTGTCAGCAGATCAACGGTATCTTCGCCGGCACGATGAGCCACGAGAGCCCGTATTTCTTCCTGACGCTCGGTCAGTGTATCGAGCGCGCGGACATGACCAGCCGCATTATCGACGTTGCCGCGGCCTATTTGCAGCAGAACGAACGCCTGGTGTTGCGCTACGGGTCGACGCTCTGGACCAACGTGCTGAAATCGGTCAGCGGTTTCCAGATGTACCGGCAATACAGTCAGCCCGCGGTGCAGGGCACCGCCGTCATAGACTACCTGCTGAACGACAAGGCATTCCCGCGCGCGGTACGTGCGAGTATTCTGCACGCGAGGAAGACCTGCGCGTCATTACCGAACAGTGATCACCTGGTCCATGCACTGGACAAGGTCAACCATGTTCTGCCGTCGCCGTTACCTGACGATCTCGATGGGTCGATGGTGAGCGAGACGATGGACACGTTGCAGATCCGGCTGGCGGATGCCCACGCTGCGGTCGTCGATACCTGGTTCCTTCCGGCCGACTGACCTGGTGAACTGAAAATGACAGCAATGCAGTGCCGCTGCGGTCAGCAGGTGTATTTCAACAACGACAGTTGCGTTCACTGCGGGCGACTGCTTGCGTTCGACCCTCACGAGCTTGCGATGCAATCGGAGGAGGCGCCGGGCAGCGGCCTGCCGACCTGTGCCAATCGTCGAACCGCCGTGCGCTGCAACTGGACGCCGGTACCCGCCAACGAACACGGCTACTGCCTGTCCTGCGCAATGAGCAAGACCATACCGACGCTAAGCAAGCCGAAGAATCACGACCGCTGGCGCAAGCTCGAAGCGGCGAAGCGGCGCCTGATCCTCGACCTGTTGCTGCTGGGCCTGCCGGTCGACGAGAGTCGCCTGCAGTTTCATTTCAAGGAAGATCGCCGCACGAACCCCGACGTCAGCGATTACCATGTCACGACCGGTCATTCGAGCGGCGCCATCACGATCAACGCCGCGGAGGCCGACGAGGTGTTTCGCGAGGAAATGCGTCAGGCGATGAACGAACCCTGGCGAACGTTGCTCGGGCACATGCGTCACGAATCCGGACACTACTATTTCACGGTGCTCGTCACCGACGAGAATCTTGCAGAGGTGCGGGGGCTGTTCGGCGACGAAAGCCAGGATTACGACGCCGCGCTAAGGCGCCATTACGAGAACGGGCCTCGCGCCGACTGGTCGTCGACCTACATATCGGCGTACGCGAGCTCGCATCCGGCGGAGGACTGGGCCGAGTGCTGGGCCCACTACCTGCATATACGTGCGGTACTGCAGGTGGCCGTGGATGCGGGGCTATTGCCCGATGGCAACAACTGGTACGAACGTTTTATCGAACTCGTGCTGTCGCTCAACGAGATCATGCGCTCGCTCGGGCTGCCGGATGCGTATCCGTTCGTGCTGACCGAGCCGGTCGTAAGGAAAATCGAAATGGTGCATCGCGTGATTGCAGAGCGCGCGGTGTAGGCGCTGGCCCGCTACTTCTCCACGAGGCGAACGTCGCCCTCCGGCAGTGACAACGGCGGCAGGTCGTCGAAGGCGCGGCGCAGGTTCACGGCCCAGGACTCGCGTATCGTGCGCAGGTAGGGGTGGTCCTCGGCGTAGACGATGTGGACCGGCGGCGCGGACGAGGATGCGCGATAGATCATCACTTCGATCGGCGGGCCGACACTGGCGTTGCTGCGCATCGTCGAATCCATGGATACGAGTCCGCAAAGTGCAACCGTCGCCAGGCTCGAACGCATCTGGATAATCCGGTCGAGGATCGGGCGGCCGTACTTCTGCTCGCCCAGCTGCAGGAAAGGCACCAGTGCCGTCGGCGATATGTAGTTGCCCTGCGCGTAGACATGAAACAGCGCGTGCGGGTTGTCGCCGATCTGCCCGCCGAAGATGAAATCGGCACTCGGATTGAACCCTTCCTCGGAATCGTCGTTGCCATACTTTTCGACGATCTTGCGGTTTAGCGAGCCGACATAGTCTGCTGCATCGCGCAGCCGGCCGACCGTGGCCAGGCTCGTCCGGGCGCCTTCGCGAACGTCGCGCCGCAGCTCCGCGACTACGGCCTGGGTCGTTGCCAGGTTGCCGGCGCTCAATAGCGTGAAGAACCGACCCTCCGTGTCCGTGAACGCATGCATCTTGCTGTGAACGCCAAGCCGATCGATGCCGGCGTTGGTGCGGGAGTCTGAAACGAATACGAGGCCCGCGTCGACGCAGGCGGCAAGGCAATAGGTCATGGCGGCAAGCTTAGCGCGAGTGGTTGCGGTTTTAAACGAAATACCGTCGCAAACCACTGACCCTAGGGAAAAAAATCTAGTCGAAGCGTGAACCGCGTCATGGGCCAGAGGTCGACACTGCGACATAATATTGCCGTATTTGGTCCTGATCGTGCCGAAAGGAATCGTACATCAGACGATTGGTCGCCGGGAGGTCCCAGATGCTGCCGCTTCGCCCGCTCGAGAAAAGGTCGGCTGCCTTGCTTGCCATATTGATGGCAGCGATCGCATTGTGGTTCGACCTGTCGCAACCCCTGGGGGTCTCAGCGGGAATTCCGTACGTAGTGTTGCCGTTGCTGGGCCTGTTGGCGCGTTCAGCGGCTTTCATCGTAGTCGCAGCAACCCTTGGTATCGTTTTCATCGGCATCGGCATGTGGCTGTCGCCGCCGGGCGTTGAACTGGCTGTTGTCCTCCTCAATCGTGAAATGAGCGCATCGCTTGTCGTTATAACGGCACTCATCGCACTTCGTCACCTGTATGTCGGCAACAGTCTTCGCGAGCAGCTGCTGGAACTGGCCGCGACCGATCCGTTGACGGGGCTTTACAACCGCCGCCACGTGTTCGAAAACCTGCGACAGGAATTGAAACGATTCAGCCGCTACGGCGAGCGATTCGCGTTGATCCTGATTGACGCCGACCATTTCAAGGAAGTAAACGACACCTACGGGCATACGGTCGGCGACGCCACGCTGTGCTGGATCGCGAAAACGTGCCAGAAGAGTGTACGTGAAACCGATACAGTGGGCCGCTTCGGCGGTGAGGAATTCATCATCCTGCTGCCACATACTACTGTCGATTCGGCCGAGATTGTTGCCGAAAGGATTCGCCTCGCCATGCACAATGCGGACGATGAATCCCGTGGCAACGCGGCGGACGTAACGCTGAGCCTGGGCGTCGCGGAGGTTGGGCCGGATACCGCCACCTTCGATTCCATACTGAAAGCCGCCGACGAAGCACTCTACGAGGCAAAGCGCAATGGTCGCGACAAGGTCGCGCGCCACGTCGACACGACGCCAAAGCCACTCGCGGTCGATGCCGCGTAAAGTATACGCCAAGCAGGAGCGCCACCCCCGAATGTAGGAGCGCCGCCCCAGCATGTAGGAGCGGCGCCCCCGCCGCGATCAGGATGTCCTGTACGAGCGGCGCCCCCGCCGCGATGAGGATGTCCTGTACGAGCGGCGCCCCCGCCGCGACCAGAATATCCTGTACGAGCGGCGCCCCCGCCGCGACCGCAGCATAGCGTCACCGCACTTAAGAAATTCCGTGCCGAGCCGATAAACGCTGAGAAAGCGGAGAACATGAAGTCGCGACAAATCGTCGCCGGCACACTCAGGATGCATGCCCCGATGCAAGGTTCGTACAATCTCTGGCTGGTCGCCCTGTCGTATCTTGTGGCCGTCGTCGCATCGTACACGGCGCTCGAATTGTCACGCAGGGTGTCGCACTCACGAGGTTCCGCGGCGACGGCGTGGCTCACCGCTGGCGCCATCTCGATGGGCATAGGCATCTGGACGATGCATTTCATCGGCATGCTGGCATTCAACCTGCCGATGGCCTTGAACTACGACGTAGGGATAACCCTGTTATCACTGCTGGTCGGCATGGCAGCGTCCGCATTCGCCATTTTCGTGGCTTCTCGCAAGAAAAACAGCCTGGTCAGGATCGCTGTTAGCGGCCTGGTGCTTGGCGTGGGCATTGCGGCCATGCATTACACCGGCATGGCAGCCATGAAAATGGACGCCACGATTTCTTACGACCTGAAGATCGTGGGGCTGTCGGTCGCAATTGCCGTCGCCGCCGCCTGCGCGGCCTTGTGGATCATGTTCACGCTGGTCGAAAACCGGAGTCGCTACCTGGCCCTGATGAAAATCGGCGCCGGTCTCATAATGGGCATCGCAATTTGCGGCATGCATTACACGGGTATGGCAGCGGTGCACTACGTACCGTCCGGGGACGCCATGGCCATGGATGGCAACAACAATCAAACCTGGTTGGCCTCGACGATCGCCGCCATGGCGCTGGTGATTCTCGGATTCACGCACCTGACGATATTTTTCGATCGTCGGCTGCAGAAGCAGCAGGCGCAAAACGAGAAAGCGGAGCAGGAAAAGGTACAGCTCAGCGAAGTACTGGACGAGTCGTCCAACGAAATCTACTTCTTCGACTCCGAGTCACATCGATTTGTCACGGTTAATCGCGGCGCGCTCGACAATCTCGGTTACACGACCGAGGAGATCAAAACGATGACGCTGCTGGACCTGCAGCCAGACATCGATGTTGCCGCATTGAACACGCTTCTTCGACCTTTGCG
>JAHHOT010000206.1 GCA_018677555.1 Gammaproteobacteria bacterium
AGGTAGTAGAATGCTTCGGCCGTCTCGCCGGCTTCGCTGGCGGCCCTGGCAATCAGTTCGACCTGGTCGGGCGTCGGCGGCGTATTGTTGAGCAGGTCCAGCAGAATTTCGTGTGCGAGTTGGGCACGGTCGAGCTGTAGCAGCGCTTCCGCGTAGTGCACGATTAGCGGTACGTTTCGTGGAAACAACTCACGCCCTCGCTCATACGTTTTGATGGTCTCGTCAATTTGTTCCATGGCGAGTTGCGCCTGCGCAAGGCCGACGTGGTAAGCGATGACTTCCGGGTTTTTATTGACGAGTTCTTCCATGATGCGATTAGCTTCGCGATTGCGACCGTCGCGCAAATAGGCAAGCGCTCGACCGTAACGCCAGACATCATCCTGGTATTCGTACTGTTGTCGTTCAAAGAACTCGACCGCGTCCTCCGGGGTCTTGTGTCCGGCAACCAGCAGGCGAGCTCGTGCGATGCCGTAATTGATCGAGTTTGCTGACTGTACTTCAGGATAGTTGCGGGCCCGGTTGCGTGCTTCCGCAACCCGTGCAGTGCCCACCGGGTGCGTCCGCAGAAATTCCGGGACGCGTGCTTCGATCGGCGTCGAATCGTTGGACAGGACTTCGAAAAACGACGCCATGCCATTCGGGTCGAAGCCTGCCGCCGCCAGGGCGGCGATGCCGATGCGATCGGCTTCGTATTCGTTGCTGCGGGTGAAGTTGATCTGCGCCTGGGCGGCACTACCTTGCGCGATCGCGGTCGTCGCCTGCATGACATCCGCGTCCGCTCCGCCGACAGCAGCCGCAACGAGAGCGCCCAGCATGATCGCCGTTGTCAGCAGGCTTTGGCGCCTGTTGGCGTTCACCGCCCGCGCAATGTGGCGCTGTGTGACGTGCGCGACTTCGTGCGCCAGAACGCCGGCGAGCTCGTCTTCGTTACGGGTCGCCTCGAGCAATCCCGTGTGGACGCCGATGTAGCCGCCGGGGAGCGCAAATGCATTCACGCTGGGATCGTCGACCACGAAGAATGTGAACTTGTGGCCGCCATCGTTGGCGTGCGCCGCGACCCGGTGGCCGATTTCATTGATGTATTCGGCGATCTGCGGATCTTCGACAATGACGCCACTGCGGCGAATCTGCCGCATGATCGCTGCGCCGATCCGGGCTTCCTCGGTTTTCGGCAGCGTTGCGTCGGCGGCACTGCCTATATCGGGCAGATTGATTTCATCCGCCCACAGCGTCGCTGAAAGCAACAGTGCAATCAGAATGGTCAGCGTGGTTTGTTTTAGGGTCGCAATCACGCAGTTGTTCTCGGCGCCGGGTTCCAGTTGAGTCGGACTGCATGGCCGCAAGTCCGTTCCCCATAATAACCGCAGCGATCGTGACGCGCTGTCAATAAATGTCGCCGCTTGCCGTTCTTGTTTACATAAGCCCTTGAAATATCAGGTAACGGCTAATTTACAGTTCTTGACCGCCTCGAGTACTTCGGCAGCGTGTCCTTTCACCTTGACCTTGCGCCACTCCTGCCGCAGCTTGCCGTTTTCGTCGATGAGAAACGTGCTGCGCTCAACGCCCATGAATTTTCGGCCGTACAGCGTTTTCTCGCGGATGACGTCGAACTGGCGACAGACCTTTTCGTCGGGGTCCGACAGCAGGTCGAAGGGGAATTCCTGCCTGGCTTTGAATTTCTCGTGCGACGCGATGCTGTCGCGCGAAACACCCAGAATTATCGTTTTCCGGCGCCTGAATTTTGCGTGTAAATCGCGAAAGTCCTGACCTTCGGTCGTACAGCCCGGAGTACTGTCCTTTGGATAAAAATAGATGACGACCTTGTTGCCGCGCAGGGATTTCAGCTGAATCGTCTTGTCGCCGGTCGCGGCGCATTTGAAGTCCGCGACGACGCGGTTCAATCGAGGTGCAGGCACAGTATCTCCTTGAGTCAGGCTTTGACGGGTTCCATGATGGCATCCAGGTTTAGCTGGTCGCACATTTCGAGGAATTCATCGCGAATCTGCGCGAGCTGTGTCGACCCCGGGATATTGACGGTCATTTGCATCGAAAACATCGGCGCACCGGTGTGTGCGGCCGCGTATCGCTTGGTTGCGACCTCGGCAATGTCGATCTGCCGCGATGCGAAAAAGTTCGCCAGGTTGAAGACAATGCCCGGGTGATCGAGGCAGACGACGTCGATCGCGTAGGGCATGCAATCCGCCGCGGGTTTGGCTTCGTCGGTTTTCTTGATCGATATTGCCAGGTTGCCGTCGCCGGTCAGCTTGTCGAGAGCGCTCTCCAGCTTATTGAGCGTGTGCCAGTTGCCCGAAATCAGCATGAGCACGGCGAACTCGGCGCCCAGCGTGGTCATGCGACTTTCATCGATATTGCCGCCGCAATCCAGGATGACCCTGGAAATATCGTTCACGACACCGGCACGGTCGGTCCCAACCGCTGATAAAACAATAAGTTGGCTCATCTATCTAGAATTCTTCCATTGATTGCATGTGCCTCGCTGAGGCGTTTCGGGCTGGCGGTGACTGACCTGTGTCTATCGCAGGCCGCCTTGCCAGCGCTGTGCCCGAACAGTAACATCGCCGCCTTCTTTTTGGCGAGGATCAGTTGTGTTTGAGGGTAGCCTCGTTGCGCTGGCAACGCCGTTTGACCGCAACAACCGGATCGATTTCGTGGCTCTCGAGCGGCTGATCGATTACCACGTTGACCAGGGCAGCGACGGGCTCGTGATCGCCGGTACGACGGGCGAGTCCGCGACGCTCGAGCAGGCGGAGCACGTAGAGCTGATCCGGCGCGCCGCTGACCTGGCTGGCGGGCGGCTGCCCGTGATTGCCGGAACGGGCTCGAATTCGACCCGGCAAACGATCGACCTGTCGCTGGCAGTCGCCGACTGTGCGATCGACGCGTATCTGCTGGTGGTTCCTTATTACAACAAGCCGGTACAGGAAGGCCTCTACCGACACTTTGCTGCGATTGCCGATGCGGTATCGAAGCCTGTGATGCTTTACAACGTGCCGGGGCGAACGGTTGCCGACCTGTTGCCCGAAACGCTGGGGCGGCTTGCCGGTCACCCGAATATCTTCGGCATTAAGGACGCGACGGGCAGCATGCAACGCCTTGAACAGAACCGGGCGGCGACGCCATCCGACTTCCGGCACTACAGCGGTGATGACTTCACCACGCTGAGTTTTCTGAAGGGTGGCGGACACGGCGTGGTGACGGTGAGTGGCAACGTCGCACCGGCGCTCATGGCCGGCATGTGTCGTGCGGTCCGCGAAGGGCGCGTCGCTGACGCGGAAGCCAATGATGCCTTGCTGCAACCGTTGAACACCGCGTTGTTCCTGGAGTCAAACCCGATTCCGGTGAAGTGGGCATTGCAGGAAATGGGCCTGATCGGCGAGGGCATCCGGCTGCCGCTCACGGTCTACGACGAGCAGTTTCATGGCCAGATGCGCGACGCAATGGCCAACGCGGGCATCTCTGCAGGCAAGGCGGCATGACGGTGTACAGACTTGCGATATTGCTTATTACTTCGGCTTCGACGGTGGCCTGCGCGCCGGCGCGCGGGTGCGATGAGCCACAGCCCTACGAAGCAGCCCGTCCCGGGCCGGTAATCCGCGTGCCGGCCGGCCTCG
>JAHHOT010000080.1 GCA_018677555.1 Gammaproteobacteria bacterium
AAAGCCCATTGCGCCGCCCATCACATCGGCAACGAATGCGCTGGATTCGATGTCCGGGGGATACGCAAAAACGCAGATAGTCACTGGCCCGCCTGGTAACTCGCGGGCAGCGCGCTCGGCTGCCTCGAGTATTCGCTCCGTTGCGTCGGAGTGCCTGATTTGCTCGAGCGCTTTGTGCAGAGCGCCGATATCGTTGATCGGCGACAGAAGCCAGTTCCTGGAGGTCTGGCGGGTCGAGCCAGGTCCGGCGCATTGCTGCTCATAGCGTTGAAAAACGTGCCGATGAAAGAGGGCGGAGTAGGCCTTCGGCTCGGCATAAGTCGCTGCATCGGCGTAGCGCGACATGCCTTCGTAACCACGGACGATTGAAATCGACGATTCATCGGCATTCGCCAGGGCGGCAACGCTGCAGGTCAGCGTAATCGCGACGACACGTCGGATGCGAACAATACGTCTCATCATGGGCTCACAAGCGCACGTTTGTTGCGCGCAATACGCTTTTGAAACGCTGGCCTTCACGCATCGCTTCGAAGACCGGGTCCGCGAGGACGAACGGTGTCATCGTCTCACGTATACGGACAGACTGTTCGAGGTGATCGAGCGCCTCGTCGTGTCTGCCGAGAGCCGCCAGCGCCAGCGCGTAGGCAAGTGGTGACACGTTAGCGTTGCCTGTCTCGCGATACCGGGTCAGTCGCCATTGTTCGAACGCATCAATGCCCGGGCGCGTAGGCGAGATCACCGGAACCTGGGTGGCTGGGCGTTGCCGGCCCCACAGCTCGGCAATGCCCGTTGCAAAATGCGCGGCCTCGGCATACTCGCCAGCGCGCACGGCAACCTTGTACAGGCAGAGTTGCGACGGATAGTGCGACGGGTCCAGATGCAGCGCGTCGCTGCATTGCAGTTTCGCGCCATCGAGGTCGCCGCGATAGTACAGGTACGTACCGTAGTCGGCACGCAATAGCGTCGACACCGGGTCCAGCGCCAGCGCCGACCGCATTTCGCGAAGCGCAAGCTCCATGCGTCCTGTCACGCTGTAGATAGTCGCCATTGCCTGGTGGGCCTCGGCGGAGTCCGGCGCCAGTGCAAGAGCAGTGCGCGCAGACTGTTCGGCATCCCGCCAATCCCAGTCTGCCAATGCGGTAACCGCGGCCATCCGGAGATGCGCTTCAGCCAGGCTGTCATCCAGGCGAAGCGCTGTCACTGCATAGGGCCGGGCTCGATCGAGGTCGCCACCGAGTTGGTAGGTTTCCGCCATGGCGGCATAGGAGGGCGCATGTGTCGGGTCTGCTTCGATTGCACTTCTGAAAAATTGACGGCTGCGTTCTATCGCATCGGGCGCCTTCGACTCCAGCACATAGCGCCCGCGAACGTAGGCGTCGTCTGCCATGTTGAATGCCGACGAGGTCGGCCCGTCTGCGCCGCCGCCAGGAAATTCGACGAGCACGAGGCTGCCGATTGCCAGGAGCAAGATGGCTGCCGCCGTCCAGCGGAATGAATGCCGGGGAAATTTCGGCACATCGGGAATCGGGGGTCGATCCGCAACGACTGCCGTGTCGCCAAGGAATCGATAGCCTCTTCGTGGCACGTTCTGGATGTAGCGCGATCTTTCTGCGGTATCTTCAAGCGCCGAACGTATTTGCCGCACGCAAACATAGAGGCCATTGGAAAAATCCACGATCTGGCTGCCCCACAGGTACTTGCAGATCTCCGAATGGCTTACAACGTCGCCATTTCTCGACGCCAGCAAGACCAACAGGCGCAGCGGTTGCGACGGAATGTCGACGGCCACCCCGTCCCGATAGAGCGCGGGCTTTGCCGTGTCCAGCGTGTAGTCGTCGAATTGAATCTTGCTCATGCGTTGGATATGCGTAATTAAGGGTTTTTAAGGCGATTCGTCCGTAACCGGCGTTGCTCTTCTTCGACCTCCGTAGGCAGAATAATATCCCGCAACCGCAACGAGGACCTGAAAATGGCCAGACGGCCCCGAGCACAGGAAAGCATGAAGCTGCTGACAATTGTCGTCGTGATCGGCATTCAGTTCGTCGCTGCTAAAAGCCTCGGCCGGGAGGCCGGCAGCACAGACCCGCTTGGCCGGCACATGCAGGCTATGCTGACCACAGACGACGAGTGGCGCACGCCGAATCCCGATTACGAGCAGGGCAAACGCAGACCCAAAGAGTACGCGATGCACTTCCACATGCAGCCAGACGGCAAGCACGTGACTGGCGAGCTGATGGGCGTCTATGACGACGGGAGGCGCGTAAGTTACTGGGCGTTGCTGTCGATGTATAACCCGGTCACGGAGAAGGTGGTTACGCAACAGATTGGCTGGGATGGAACGTTGTTGTACGGCGAAAACGACGTGCAGACAGGCGACACACAAACAATCGACATGATCGAGTATAACGCGAACGGCAAAATGGATATCGTGCGCCACGTGTCGCACTTTTCGGGCGCGGAGATGCACAACAGCGATGTGTACGAACGAAAGGACGGCGAGTGGGTGCCGAAGGCAAAGTGGACCTGGCATCGCGTCGAAGGTGCTGATCATGGGTCGGAGTCCGGCGAGCACGAGCCCGGCGGGATTGAAAAGCATGCGGCCAGGCTTGTTGCGGGCAGCGGCCGCTGGCGGTCGCCCAATCCGGATTTTACAGCGGGATCAAATGACCCCGAGTTCTTCGGAATGAATTATCGCTGGGGGTTGCGCAAGCAGTACGTGATCGGGGAAATCGTCAGCATTGACGAGCGTGGCTCCGAAAAGAAAGAGTGGTCGTTATACCTGATCAACAATCCGGTCACGGGCCTCGCGCACCTGTATCAGACCGGGACGAACGGTGTATTTTTCCGTGGCGAGTTCGGCATTTCGGCAGATGGCATGCATTCACAAACCGGATTGATCTATCTGCCGAACGGCACAGTCAAATCTGTACACGACGACGTCGAGTTTGTTGATGATGATACGTACATCTCACACGTTCACGAGCGCGACAAGTCAGGCGACTGGAAAAAGGTAAGGCAATGGACCTGGCAACGTGTCGCGAAAGCGCCGTCAGACTGAACTAACGAGCAGCCCTGTCAACGCAGATTTCCCTGCAGCGGGATTCGTATCTTGGCGCTGGTGTGCTGGTGGGGCACCCTACCATTTCAAGTATCGTCGCGTTACCAACCATCTTATGCCTGCAATGAGCAATATGACGATTATTACGATAACGATCAGAGTGATCCAAATAATCGTCGTGATAGGAATGCAGGGCTCGCAAATATCAAGAGGTGGTTGACCGTCGATTTGATCTGTGTAGGCATCGAATTCAAGCGTGCCATCGGGATTGTCTCCGGTGCTGTTAGACGTATCTCCCCAGATGGCGTGTGCCACGCCGTGAGAAAAGGTCAAGCCGGAGTAGTCCCCAAATTCATTTCCGTATCCGCTGCTGGCGGAGAGAGCATCACCGACTGCAATATTGGCAGAGAAAGCAGGAGCCACTCCATTTGGAGATGCGAACGAACAGAATTCCTGCATAGCCCTGTTTGCCGCGGAATGACGTGCGTCATGCCAACATACTGCAACGTTGCCGGACTGCGGGTCGCTCGCTATACGAGGAAGAAACTGACTGCGAATCGGTGTTGAGGAATCATCATTGACGCGAATCGGTGGATCGCTCCACGTCGTTCCATCATCGTCCGAATATCGCAGCATAATATCGGTATCGTTGTTTTCGAGCTCAGTTTCGTCCGTGTAAACGAGATAAAGCCGACCGAACTGTGGGCTAGTGGGGAAGCGGTCGTAGGCAAGCCCGGCTTCTGCGTCCACCCATCGAAAGTCTTGTGGTGGAATAGAATCTAGCAGCCCGACGTTTGTCGCGGTTACAGCAATAGTTGATCCAAAGCTGGCAGCACCGAGCCCGTCAGGATCCATATTGACTTGGATCGTTGTAGGGCCTTTTGCGGTTGAATTGGCAACAGCGATTGGTTTTTGGCAGGTTTGCACAACTGCACCACTTGGCGCGATAGCAACGTCGCCGACGGTGCATTCCGAGGCACCGGGAATACTTTGCGGAGCGCTAAATGCACCAATCATATCGGGTCCGGTTACAGCGGCCCCGCT
>JAHHOT010000169.1 GCA_018677555.1 Gammaproteobacteria bacterium
GTTGCGCACGGCCGCGGATGCGGGGACGCTGGCGGGCTTCGTTCATGGCGGCGTGTGGGAAGACGTCGGCACGCCAGAACGGCTCAGCGAGTTAATCGCCCGCTACGGCCCGTCAGAATAGTCCACGACCTTGCGCTTCGACATGCCGAGTCGCGCCAACAGCAGCGGCTGAATTTCCCTGCGGACCGCCTCGCGATCGCCGCCAACGCCCAGTTGCCGCAGCGTCGTTATTTCCAGCTGTCGAAATCCACAGGGGTTGATGCGGGAGAAGGGCTCGACGTCCACGTTCACGTTCAGCGCCATGCCATGATAGCTGCTGTAGCGCCGCACGCGCAGCCCGACGCTGGCCAGTTTGCGGCCGTCGACGTAAACGCCCGGCGCATCCTTGCGCGGTATCGCCTCGATGCCGTGCGCGGCGGCGAGGTCAACGATGCACATCTCGAGCGCTGTCACCAGGTCACGCACGCCGAGTTGTGCGCGCTTGAGGTCCAGTAGCGGGTAGATCATTAATTGGCCGGGCCCGTGATAGGTCACCTGACCGCCCCGATCCGTTTGCACGACCGGTATGTCGCCTGGCGCCAGTACATGCTCGCGGCTGGCGTTGAGGCCAAGCGTAAACACAGGCGGATGCTCGGCAAACCAGATCTCGTCCGGCGTATTCGGGCCCCGCTGCTCGGTGTAGTCCTGCATCTCGTGCCACAAGGGTTCGTATTCACGCCGGCCGAGCTCACGGACGGCGAGGATGTCCGCTGAATCCGTTGCCGCCGCTGCGCCGCTCACAACACGACCTTTACCTGTTCGTGTGCCGTTAGATCCCGGTAGATCGCATCGAGCTGATGCTGACTTTGCGCCTCGATCGTAACCGTAACGGACAGGTATTTGCCGTTGCTGCTGCGGGAGACCCGCACGGCATCGTCAGCGAGGCCGCGCACGTGCTGCGACACCAGCGCAACCGCAAGATCCCGAAACGCCGGCTCGTCGAGACCCATTATCTTGATGGGAAACGCACAGGGGAACTGCAGAAGCGTGTCGGACATTCACTCGAACCAGAGTTTCACGCCGTCGCGGGTGCGCTGCCATAGTGAGCCTGTCGGGTTCTCGGCCAGCGCGTGCAACGGTTCGTTCAGGAGCTCGGTGCCGTTATGGCTGACCTGCAGCTCGGCGAGTGGCTGCCCTTCCGCAACCGGCGCCAGGACTACGGCCGGCATATTCAGCATCGACTCGAGCTCGTCGAAGGTGCCGCGCGGCACTGTCACAAACAAATCCTCCTGCACGCCGAGTGGCGAGAATTCCTGCTCGGCCTTCCAGATCTTTGCCGTCGCAACGGTTTCGCCGGCTTTGTACAGCAGGCGGGTCTCGTAGAAACGAAAACCGTAATTGATGAGTGACTGGCTGCCGTCGATGCGCGATTTGGCGCTGGCGGTGCCAAGGACGACCGCAACAATGCGCATGCCGTCGCGCGACGCAGAGGACACAAGGCAATAGCCTGCGTCGTCAGTGTGCCCGGTCTTCATACCGTCAACGCTTTGATCGCGCCACAACAGCGAGTTGCGGTTGCTCTGTTTGATATCGTTATAGGTGAATTCCTTCACTGAATACCATTTATAGTATTCCGGAAATTCGTTGACGATGGCGCGTGCCAGCGTCGCGATGTCGCGCGCGGTGGAGTAGTGATCGTCGTTCGGCAGACCCGTCGCATTGCGAAAATTGCTGGAATGCATGCCCAGCGCCTTCGCATACTGATTCATCACTTCCGCGAAGACGGCTTCGCTGCCGGCAACGTGCTCCGCGAGCGCAACGCTCGCATCGTTGCCCGACTGAACAATCATGCCGAGCAACAGGTCTTGCACCGACACGCGCTTGCCGACTTCGATGAACATCCGCGAGCCCGGCGTCCGCCACGCTTTTTCGCTGACGATCACCTCGTCGTCCAGGCGCACCTGATTCTCGGCCAGGGCGCGAAAGATGGCGTACGCTGACATGAGCTTGGTCAGACTTGCGGGTGCCAGGCGTTCGTCCGGTTTGAGCGACGCAATCTCGAAGCCGGAGAGGGCGTCGATCACGAGATAGCTCTTCGCGCCGATGATCGGTGGAGCCGGCGCCGGCATGGACTGCGCATGGACCGGCGCACCGAGCATTAAACCCAGTAAAAACAATATTTTAAATTTCATGTGTGTGGTTGCCAGCGAAGCAGGGGTATATCGATGGCGCGTATTGTAGCGCCTGCGGCAAGAAAAGCAGTACCGGCGTCAGGCGTGTCAGTCGGTGACCAGATGTGAGTCGGATATGCCGAGATCGCCAAGAAGGCTGACGACGGCATCGTACTGTTCCACTTCCCGAATCGGGCCGATTCGCACGCGATAAAGGGGCGGCGATCGGCTGTCATCCTCGAACACGAATGCCGTGGAAACACCGTTGCTGCGCAACAGGGCATAGCGCCGTTCGGCGTTGGTGGCATCGCCGAATGCGCCCGCCTGCACATACACCTGGTGCTCTTCTTCCTCCGGCGGTTGCGGCGTTGCTGCGACGGCATCCGCCGGTGGTTTCGCCGACGGCGCGCGTACCGGCACGTCGTTGGCCGGCGGAGGAGCTTCGTCGTAACTGAGTGCCGTGACTTCTACCAGGCTGGTGCCGTCACGGAGCATGTCGAGTTTTGCAGCTGCCGAATAAGACAGGTCGATGATGCGATTGGCGACGAATGGCCCACGATCGTTGACGCGTACGACTATCGACCTGTTGTTGCGCAGGTTGCGCACGCGCACGTATGTAGGCAACGGTAAGGTCTTGTGCGCTGCCGTCATCGCGTACATATTGTATGGCTCCTGGCTCGATGTCTTGCGGCCGTGAAATTTCTTGCCATACCACGAAGCGACACCGCGTTCCTGGTAGCCATAGCTCGATTCCATCACGCGATACCGCTTCCCGTAGACCTCGTAAAACGGCGGATTTCCGTAGCGGCTTTTCGGTTCTTTCCTCGGCACGGCGTCAGCGGGAAGGTCACGTGAGTGGACGGCGCCCCGTGGCGGTCCGTCGTACGTGCCCGGCATGGCGCAACCGCCGGCGGTGAGCGCTGCTGCCATGAGGCCTGCTGTAAACAGGCGGCCAGGATATGTCGAGAAAGGGCGTGTTGCCGGTTTCATCGTTTGTCGGCCGCGGCCATCGTGCGCGCGAGCGCGATTTCCTGGCCAAGCTGGTGAACTGCCAGCGCATACATGACGCTGCGGTTATAGCGGGTGATGACGAAAAAATTGTGAAAGCCGACCCAATGTTCGGTTCCGTTGTCACCGTTGAGCGTCAGTAGCTGCGTGGGGTGGTCCGCCGGCAGGCTGGTGGAAAACATCACGCCCTTGCGGCTAAGCGACATCACCGAGTCCGCCGGCCGCAATATATTGGTCGGTGGCGCATGTTTCCATTCCGCCGGCAACGTCGCGCGGGCTACAACGGGATCGCCGGGTTGCCAGTCATGCTCGACGAAATAATTGGCGACACTGCCTATCACATCAGACCAGTTGCTCCAGATGTCCCGCCTGCCGTCATCGCTCGAGTCGACGGCGTAGGCGCGGTAGCTCGACGGCATGAACTGCGGCGCACCCATTGCACCGGCGTAGGATCCGGTTGCATCGCGGGCATCCATTCCTTCTTCGCGTACCAGCAGGAAAAACTGCTCCAGCTCCCGACGAAAGAATTTCGACCGCGGCGGGTAGTCGAAAGCCAGCGTGGTCAGCGCGTCGATAACGCGATAGCCACCCGTAATCCTGCCGAAGAACGTTTCCACGCCGATGATGCTGACCAGCATTTCGCAGGGTACGCCGGTCCCGCGGCTGATGCGTTCGAGTTCGCCCTGGTGCTCATCCCAGAATGCAACGCCGGCGTCGATGCGTTTCTCCGTCAGGAATATGGCCCGGTACTCATGCCACTCGAGCGTCTTCTCGGCGGGTCGGCTGATCGCCTCGATAATCGATTCGCGGCTTTTGGCGTCCTCCAGCATCGCGACCAGCGTCTCCCTGTCGTAATCGTGCGTGCTGACCATCCCGTCAATGAAGTCCTGCACTACGGGACGATCGACATCGATCGCCAGGGTGCTGTCGCAATTGAACAGGAGCGCGAGGAATACCGGAACGAGATTCAGTTTCATGGGCGAATCGGGGTAGCTGCCTTCGCGCCGCATCAGTGCGGCAGAAGTTTTCTATGTGTATGAATGGACATGAGAATACCGAATCCTGCCATGAGGGTCACCATCGAGGTTCCGCCGAAGCTGACGAGCGGCAGGGGAATACCCACGACCGGTACCAGCCCGGTCACCATCGCGGTATTCACGAAAACGTAAACGAAAAACGTCAGGCTGATGCTGCCGGCGACGAGTCGCGTGTAACTGTCGCGGGCCTGTATGGCGATAAAAAGGCCACGGCCAACGACGAAAATGTACAGGCCCAGCAGGCTCAATACGCCAAGCAAACCCAACTCTTCTGCCATGACTGCGAAGATGAAGTCCGTGTCCCGCTCGGGCAGAAACTCGAGCTGCGCCTGGCTGCCGTTTGTCCAGCCTTTGCCGAAAAGGCCGCCGGACCCGATCGCGATTTTCGACTGAATGATGTTGTAGCCGGCGCCGAGCGGGTCACTGTCAGGGTCCAGAAGCGTCAGCACACGTTGCTTCTGATAGTCCTGCATGACGAAATTCCACATGACCAGCGCGCCGGGAATGGACATCAGGAACAGCAGCAGGATCAGCCTTATCGACATCCCCGCGAGGATAATGACGAGAATCCCTGCCGCGGCGATCAGCAAAGCGGTGCCGAGGTCGGGCTGCACGGCAATCAACGCAGTGGGCACGAGTATGATCACGGCAACAAACAAAATGTGTCCGAGTCCTGGCGGAAACGGTCGATCATGCAGATACCACGCGGCCATCATCGGCACGGCAAGCTTCATGATTTCCGACGGTTGAAACCGGATGCCGAGATCGAGCCAGCGCTGCGCTCCCTGGCCGACATCGCCGAGAAGCAGCACCAGCCCCAACAGGGCAAGGCCCAGCAGGTAGGCCCACGGCGTCCAGCGGCGCATGACGTCGGGCGGAAACTGCGCCGCGATAAAAAGCGCGGCGATCGCAGCCGCGAGGCGCACGCATTGCTGTAACCAGAGATCCATGTTTTCGCTGACGGCGCTGTACAGCACGAACAATCCGAACCCGCAGATCAGCAAAAGGCCGCCCAGCAACGGGTAGTCGAGGTGGGCGCGCCGGAGCAGACGCGTCATGTCGCCAAGCGGCTCGACCTTGCTGGTAAGCAAGCGCGTTGTATCGCTAAAGCGCATCGGTAGCGTGTCCGAGATAGCGGTCCATCACTGCGCGGGCAATCGGTGCCGCCACGCGGGAGCCGCTCGAGCCGTTTTCGACCACGACGGCCACGGCAATCTGCGGTTCCTCGAGCGGCGCGAAAGCGATAAACAATGCGTGGTCGCGAAGACGCTCCTCGACTTCCTCCTCGTCGTAAGTTTCGTCCTGCGCGACAGTAAACACCTGCGCGGTGCCGCTTTTACCGGCCATGCTGTACGGTGCGCCGCGGCCGACGGCACGCGCAGTGCCCGCCTCTCCCTGCATGACACCGTTCATCGCCGCGATGATACTGTCCCAATAGAACTCGTTGTCGATCTGCACGTCCGACAGACGGCGCGGCGATCTGATTGTGCGTTCGCCGCTGATCGGGTCTTCGGTGGCCGCAACGAGTCGTGGCACGAAGCGCGCGCCGCGCGCCGCCAGCGTTGCGGTGGCATTGGCCAGCTGCAAGGGTGTTGCGGTCATATAGCCTTGGCCGATAGAGGCAATCACGGTTTCTCCGGGAAACCAGGTTTGATCGGCCGGCTCGCGAAATGCACCGCGCTTCCACGCGCGCGACGGCAGGAGGCCGGCCTTTTCGCCAACCATGTCAATGCCTGTTAGCTGTCCCAGTCCAAACTGATCGAGGTAGAAATGCATACGGTCTATGCCGATCTGCCGACTGATTTCGTAAAAATAGACGTCGCAGGACTGTTCGATTGCGTCGTGCAGGTCCATCTCGCCGTGACCCTGTGGCTTCCAGTCACGGTAACGGTGGGTGCTGCCGGGGAGGCTGTAATATCCCGGGCAATAGGTCTTCCGCGTCAGGTTCGTCGCACCGACTTCGAGCGCGGCCAGCGACAGCATTGGCTTGATGGTCGACCCGGGCGGGTAGGTTCCGCGCACGGCCCGATTGAATAACGGACGATCCAGGTTGTACTGCAGTTCATTGAAGTCACTGCGCGTCATGCCCAGTGCGAATACATTGGGATCAAAGGAGGGGGTGCTGACCAGGGCCAGCACCTCCCCGTTGTTCGGATCGATCGCGACCACGGAACCGCGCCGCCCAGCGAGCGACTGCGTGGCGACGATTTGCAGGTCGAGGTCGAGGCTCAGGTGCAGGTTTGTCCCCGGGCGGGGCGCAACGCGTTGCAGCGTAGACTGGGCAAGATCCGAAGGGTCGGCCGGCACCTGGCGGCCGCGCGCGTTGGTCACCACCTGCTGATACCCGGCGCCACCGTGCAGCAGCGACTCGTTCTGATATTCGACGCCGGTCTTGCCTGTGTGTGAGGTGCCCGCGTATTCGGTGCGGTCCAGACGCTCCATGTCGCTGCTGCTGAGTGCGCCGACATAGCCGATCACGTGGGCGACATCCAGGCCGTTGGGATAATGTCGGACGAGGCGCGGTTGCAGATCGACGCCTGGAAAACGCGGCCGCTGTATAGCGAAGTTGGCAATCTCGTCCTCGCTCAGATTGAAACGCAGCGTAACCGGTTTGAATCGCAGGCCCTCGTTGCTCAGGTCGGTGATTCGCGGGATGTCTTCCTTGTCGATAAGCCCGAGTCCCGCAAGTCGCCGAAGCGTGTCGGTCAGATCCGGTACCTGTTCCGGTATGAGCTCCAGTTGATAGGCGGGGAGATTCTGCGCGAGTACACGACCCCGCCGGTCGAATATCAATCCGCGATTCGGCGCCAGTGCTTCGATGCGTACCCGATTACCGGCGGACTTTTCGGCGAACACTTCGTGTTCCACTACCTGCAACTGGACCAGGCGTGCAACGACCGTACCCAGCAGGACCATGCCAACGACCACGGAAAGGATCACACGCGAAATGAACAGTCGTTTTTCGGAGTGATGGTCCTTGATCGGCGACAACAGATCCATCGCTGTTATCCTCGCACGCGATAGCGGACCGAGCCGTAGAACATGGCAAGTACCGGCCAGATGATGGCGCCCGAAATGACCGGCCCCCAGTAAGTCACCGCCGCTGCGTTGATACCGGCCACACCGTTGATCCAGAACAGGATGAACTGGTACAGCGCGAGTAACGCAAACACGGTTGCGGTCATTTGCGAGACCGGGAACACGCGCAGCTGCAAATGAAACTTGACGGTGACGTAGGCAACGAGGGACAAGGCCAGCGCGTGTTGTCCGAGGAGCGTACCCTGGGCTACGTCCAGTATCAGGCCGATAAGCCATGCGCTGCCGACACTGTAGGTGTGCGGCAAGATCATGACCCAATATATAAGTGTCAGCGTGACCCAGTCCGGGCGAAACGGCACCGCCCAGTCGGGCATAGGCGCGATTGCCAGCATCAGTGCCGCAACGAAACACAGGATGACAGGCCAGCGCCTGTCGCCGCGCGAATCACTCATCAGCGCTTCCCTGGGCTGTCGTTTCCTGCGGCGACTGCGACTCGGCCTCGTTGGTCCACACCAGCATGATCTCGCGTACCTGGTCGAGTTTCGCGGCCGGACGCGCGGTTACCACCGAAAACGACTCCTGCGGTACGCGCGTGACGGAATCGACGGTCGCGACCGGGTAGCCGGGCGGAAAAGCACCGCCAAGGCCGGATGTGACCAGCAGATCGCCTTCCTCGACGTCGGCGTTGTTTGGCAGGAACGGCAGATCGAGGCGATCGAACTGGCCGGTGCCAACCGCGATCGTGCGAAGTCCGTTACGGTTGACCTCGACGGGCAACGCGTGATCCGGATCGCTGATCAACAGCCCCTGCGCCGACAGCAACTCGGCCTCGATGATCTGACCGACCACGCCGTTTGCATCCACCATCGCCTGGCCGTCGAAAACGTTGTCGCGCGTTCCCTTGTCGACGACAACGACGTGGCGAAACGGGTTAGCGCTGACGGACATGATTTCAGCGACTCGCACCTGGCTCGTCATCCCCGAAGTGGCATCCAGCATCGCACGCAGGCGGATGTTTTCTGCCTCCAGTGCTGCGTAACGCTGAAGTCGGGCTTGCGTCAACAGTCGCTCCGTGTTGAGTCTGCTGTTCTCGAGCCGCAAGTCGCTGCGGGACGATGTGGCTTCACCGATCCAGCGCCATGCGGACACGGGCGCGTCAACGAGTACACGCAGCGGGTAGACTGTCGCGCCAATCGTCTTACGCAGTGCGTCAAGGTGATTTTCGCGATGATCGACGATCAACAGCACGACGCTCAGGCCCGCAAGTAGCAGAAACCTGAGCCCCAGGGCGGGTATTTTCGAAGAGTGTCGGTGAGAATCCGGCTTGCCAGCGACCATCGGCGTATTCTGACCGCTTAGCTCTCACATTTCGAGCGACATACTCACGCATTTTGCGGGGAGGAACCCGCGATCGCCGGCAGCCGGCGAAAATCGCGCAGCTGCGCCGCAGCTACTCCAGACCAAAAACGGCGGGCCCGTGCTCGTCGATCAGCTCGATCACCCGGCCGCCGCCGCGTGCAACGCAGGTCAGCGGATCATCGGCGATGACCACGGGCAACCCGGTCTCCTCCATCAGGAGCTTGTCGAGATCGCGCAGCATTGCGCCGCCGCCGGTCAGGACGATGCCGCGCTCGGCGACGTCGGCGCCGAGTTCGGGCGGAGTTTGTTCCAGCGCTTCCTTGACGGCACCGACGATGCCCTGCAGCGGTTCCTGCAGCGCCTCGAGGATTTCGTTGCTGTTGAGGGTGAAGCTTCGTGGCACACCTTCCGACAGGTTGCGACCTTTTACGGAGGCTTCTCGCACCTCCTGGCCGGGGAAAGCGGAGCCGATCTCGTGCTTGATGCGCTCCGCAGTGGCTTCACCAATCAGGATGCCGTAATTGCGGCGCACGTAGTTGGTGATAGCTTCGTCGAAGCGATCTCCGCCAATTCGAACGGAGGCGGCGTACACAATGCCATTGAGCGAGATCACCGCAACCTCGGAGGTGCCGCCGCCGATATCCAGAACCATCGAGCCGCGAGCCTCGTGCACGGGCATGCCGGCACCGATTGCGGCCGCCATGGGCTCCGGGATCAGGTGCACCTTGCGGGCCCCGGCGCCCTCTGCCGATTCGCGAATGGCGCGCCGTTCCACCTGCGTCGAGCCGTACGGCACACAGATCAGAACGCGCGGACTCGGTCGAAAATAGCGCGTACCGTGCGCTTTGCGAATGAAGTGCTGCAGCATCTTCTCGGTGACCGTGAAATCCGCTATCACACCGTCCTTCAACGGGCGAATCGCCGTGATATTGCCAGGGGTTCTGCCCAGCATGTTCTTCGCCTCCGCACCCACGGCTTCGACGACGCGGCCGCCGCGGCCGGTATCCTCGCGAATGGCGACGACCGAGGGTTCGTCGAGGACGATGCCATGACCGCGGGAATAGATGAGCGTGTTGGCGGTCCCGAGATCGATCGACAGATCGTTCGAGAAGTAGCCTAGGATATTCTTGAGCATGCTGGGAAAGGGTCCCGCGGATCGGATCAACAGCGTAATCTAGCAATGCGCACGACATTGAGCAAGACGGCGTGTATCATACCTGCCGCTTCACCGGCGGCGTTGTGCAGACAACAATTCAGGTTCGAAAAACCCCGTGTCTCTTACGAAAGAACAAGTTCAGCACATCGCAATCCTTGCGCGATTGAAGCTGGCCGACGAGCAATTCGATGATGTCGTCGCCAAGCTGTCCACGATCGTGGAATTTGTCGATCAACTGCAGTCAGCCCCGACGGACGACGTGGTTCCGATGGCGCATCCACTGGACCAGGCGCAGCGCCTGCGCGACGACACCGTGACCGCAAGCAACGAACGCGATCGCCTGCAACAGAACGCGCCCGCTGTGGAGGCTGGCTACTACCTCGTGCCGAGGGTGATCGAGTGACGGTGGGCGCTTCAGACCAATCCTTGCACCAGATGACGCTGGCCGAGCTCGGCGACGGGCTGCGGGCAGGTGATTTTTCCGCGCTGGAGCTGACGACCGCGCTGCTGGACCGGATTGCCGCACATGGCGAAGCGCTCAATGCGTTCATAACGGTGACGGCAGACGAAGCGATGCGGGCAGCAGAAGCGGCTGACGCTGCGCGCAGCAACGGAAACGCCGGCCCACTGAATGGCTTGCCTGTCGTTCACAAGGACCTGTTCTGCACTGCTGGCGTAAAGACCAGTTGTGGTTCGCGCATGCTCGACAACTTCGTGTCGCCGTACGACGCAACGGTTGTCGCGAAACTCCGACAGGCAGGTGCGGTGTCGCTCGGCAAGACCAACATGGACGAGTTCGCGATGGGCTCGTCGAATGAAACCAGTTATTACGGTCCAGTGAAGAATCCCTGGGACCATGAATATTCGCCGGGTGGATCGTCCGGCGGCTCTGCCGCGGCCGTCGCCGCCAGGCTCGTGCCGGGGGCAACGGGTACCGACACCGGCGGTTCGATTCGCCAACCCGCGTCGCTGACGGGAACGGTAGGGCTCAAACCGACCTACGGGCGGGTGTCGCGCTACGGTATGGTCGCGTTTGCATCGAGCCTGGACCAGGCCGGCGTCATTACGCGCAGTGCGGCCGACGCGGCATTGCTGCTGGGTGTGATGGCGGGTTTCGATGAGCGCGATTCGACCTCGGTCGACCATCCGGTGCCGGATTACGTCGTCGGCCTGGACCAGCCGCTCGAGGGTTTGCGAGTCGGCATCGTGCGGCAGCACTTCGACGAGGGGCTCGAGGAGCAGTGCGGTGCGCGGGTTCGCGAGGCGCTCGCCCTGCTCGAGGAACAGGGCGCGAGCCTGGTCGAGGTGGACTTGCCCAACCTGGACCTTTCGGTGCCGACTTACTATGTCGTGGCGCCGGCCGAATGCTCGTCAAACCTGTCGCGGTTCGATGGTGTGCGCTTCGGCCATCGTGCAAGTGACCCGGATGACCTGCTGGATCTCTACTGCCGCAGTCGCGGCGAAGGGTTCGGCGACGAAGTGCAGCGGAGGGTGATGACGGGCACCTATGTGCTGTCTGCGGGCTATTACGATGCGTATTACCTGAAAGCACAAAAAGTGCGGCAGCTCATCAGCCAGGACTTCAAGAACGCTTTCGCATCGGTCGATGTCATCGCGGGCCCGACGGCGCCGACGCCGGCGTTTCGCCTGGGCGAAAAAACCGATGACCCGATCACGATGTATCTCAACGACATCTATACTATCGGCGCCAACCTGGCCGGCCTGCCCGGCATCTCGGTGCCCTGCGGATTCTCCGCCGATCTCCCGGTCGGCCTGCAGCTGGTCGGCCCGCATTTCGCCGAGCAGACGATTCTGCGCTGCGCGCACCAGTACCAAACGTTGACAGACTGGCATTGCCGGTGCCCCGAGGCCTACCAATGAGCACTGCCTGGGAGACAGTCATTGGCCTGGAGATCCATACGCAACTGGCGACCACCAGCAAGATTTTCTCCGGCTCGCCCACGGCGTATGGGGCCGAGCCCAACACGCAGGCGAACCTGGTCGATCTCGGCTACCCGGGCGTGCTGCCCGTGCTCAATGCCGAGGTCGTGCGCATGGCCTGTAAGTTCGGCCTGGCCGTCAACGCCAGGATTGCGCCGCGCTCGGTGTTTGCGCGCAAAAACTACTTCTATCCGGACCTGCCGAAGGGCTACCAGATCAGCCAGTACGAATTGCCGATCGTGTTCGACGGCGAGTTGCAGATCGAAACGGCCGCCGGCGACGAGAAACGCATCGGCATTACGCGCGCGCACCTCGAGGAGGATGCGGGCAAGTCGGTTCACGAGGGCTTCAGCCAGGCAACCGGAATCGACCTGAACCGCGCCGGCACACCGCTCCTGGAAATCGTCTCGGAGCCCGATTTGCGCTCCGCCAGCGAAGCGATCGCCTACATGCGCAAGATTCACACGATCGTGCGCTACCTCGGTATCTCTGACGGCAACATGCAGGAAGGCTCGTTTCGTTGCGATGCAAACGTATCTGTGCGGCCGCGCGGTCAGGCTGAGCTCGGCACGCGCACCGAGCTGAAGAATCTCAATTCTTTCCGCTTCGTGGAAAAGGCGATCAACTACGAAATCGAGCGGCAGATCGATGTGCTGGAAGACGGCGGCGAGGTTGTCCAGGAGACGCGCCTTTACGACTCCGACAAGGACGAGACGCGGCCGATGCGCAGCAAGGAGGAGGCCAACGACTATCGTTATTTCCCGGACCCCGACCTGCTGCCGGTGGAAATCAGCGAGGATTACATTGCCGCCGTGCGCGAGTCGCTGCCCGAATTGCCGGACGCGAAGAGAAAGCGCTTCGTTGACGACTACGGGCTCCGGCCGGACGACGCCGGCATCCTTATACTGAGCCTGCCCCTCGCCGACTTTTTCGAGGCGACTGCAGCTGCGACTGCCGCGGCGCCGCAGGTGGCTGCGAACTGGGTCATTGGCGAGCTTTCGGCGGCATTGAATCGCGACGGCGTGGCAATTGCCGACAGTCGCATCGCCGCCGGGGCGCTCGCCCGCCTGCTGGATCGAATCGAGGACAATACAATCTCCGGCAAGATTGCCAAGGAAGTATTCGAAGCCATGTGGGACGGCGAGGGCAGTGCAGACGACATCATCGAGTCGCGCGGGCTCCGGCAGATTACCGACAGTTCCGCAATCGACAGTGTCGTCGACGCTGTGATCGCTGCGAATCCCGGCCAGGCTGCGGAATACCGTGCCGGCAAGGAAAAACTGCTCGGCTTTTTCGTTGGCCAGGTAATGAAGGAAACGCAAGGCAAGGCCAATCCGGCGCAAGTCAACGAAGCTCTCAAGCGCCGCCTCAAAGCGGAATAGGCCGGCCGTGCAAACCGACGCTGTTGTCCCTTTCGTCTTCGAGATGCTGCCGGTGCGCGGCGCGATTATTCAGATGCAGCAGTCCTGGCATCGCATGTTGCTCGGCCACAGCTATGCGCCGCCGGTTCGTGACGTGCTTGGCCATGCCGCAGCCGCTACTGCGTTGCTTGCGCAAAGCCTCAAGTTCGACGGCGCTGTCACCATGCAACTCAACGGCGACGGACCGCTGTCGCTGCTGGTCATGCAGTGCACGAACAATCTCGAATTGCGCGGTATGGCCAGCTCGAGCGGTGTCGCCACAGGTGCGTCGTTCGCCGACCTCGCGGGCAAGGCCCGTTGTGCAATAACGATCGATGCCGGCGCCATGGAACAGCCTTACCAGGGCATCGTCGAGGTCAGCAACGAGTCGCTCGCAGCGAGCCTGGAAAACTACTACACCCGCTCGGCACAGATTCCGAGTCACCTGCACCTCGTGTGCAACGAGTCCGTGTGTGGCGGCATCCTGCTGCAGCAAATGCCGGAGAAAATGCTGCCGGTCGTCGATGACTGGCACCGCGTCGGATTGCTGGCATCCACGCTGCGCACGCTGGACATCGAGAAGGGTGTCAGCGCCGGACTGCTCGCGCGCCTGTTCGCCGAGGATGACCTGCGCGTGTTCGATGGCCGGCCCCTGGTTTTTCGCTGTCGTTGCTCCGGCCAGCGCGCGGAGGAGATCCTGCGCCTCCTGGGTGAGTCCGAGACGCGCGCTGCGCTCGAGGAACGTGGCCGGATAACGGTGACCTGCGAATACTGCGGGCGCCAGCGCCGCTTCGACACCGTCGACATCAGCCGTATTTTTTCCGCGCAAGCCATGAATGGGTCCGACGCCCTTCACTAGCCGCCAACGACCGTGCTAGACTGCTCTAGCATTTTTATATAAAGATATTTTTATATATTTATTTGTATGCAGACGGCATTGTTAATTCAGCAGCTCAAGGCAATCGCGGACCTGACGCGCATGCGCCTGCTGGCGATTTGCCGGCACGGTGAGTGCAGCGTCACCGAACTCGCCGCTGTGATCGGCCAGAGCCAGCCACGCACCTCGCAACACCTGAAGCAGCTTTGCGACGCCGGCCTGGTCAGTCGCTTTCGCGATGGCAAGCGCGTGTTCTACCGCGTGCCGCAGCGCAGCGATGTCGACGGCCAGTGCGCGCGTCTCATGCAGCTGCTGCCCGCGCGCGACAAGGAATTCGTCGCCGACCTCGCACGCCTGCGCGCGGTGCGTGGCGAGCGGGTCACACACATCGACAGCAATGCAGCCGACCTGCAGGCCGACAGGGCGATTTACCGTGCGTTGCTGGATCTCGCCGTGACCACGCCGATCGGGGATTTGCTGGACATCGGCTGTGGCAGAGGCACCCTGCTCAAACTGCTCGCACCCCAGGCGACCCGTGCGGTTGGCGTCGACATCGATGCAGACGCACGCCAGCTCGCGCGCGCCGAACTCATGCTTGCCGGTATTCCCGGTTGCAGTCTCCGCCAGGGCGACATGCATCGCTTGCCGTTCGACGATGCCGAGTTCGATACGATCATCCTCGACGATGTGCTGCTGGAGGCGCGCGAGCCGGTCAAGGTACTCGCGGAAGCGCGGCGATTGCTGCGTGCTGCGGGCCGACTGTTGATTCTTGCCGACGTCGGGCAGCGCACGGTCGAAGAGATTCAGCAGCTTCTGGCAGGCTGGAGTGTTGCCGCCGGACTGCGCCTTGCGCCGGCCAGGGCCGTACCCGCCAACGAGCCCGTATGGATACTCGCCGTTGCAACCAGCACGGACAGCGAGTCGCAAGCGGCATGAGTGTCGAAGTTACATTCGAGTTTTTTCCCCCGCACAGCGAGGCTATGGAAAAGACGCTGTGGAATTCCATCGAGCGTCTTGCGCCGCTGGCACCGCGGTTTGTATCGGTGACCTACGGGGCCGACGGGTCGACCCGGGAAAGAACACACAACGTCGTGGCGCGAGTGCGCCGCGAGACATCGCTCACTGCGGCACCGCATCTGACCTGCGTGGGCGCCACTCGCGCTGAAGTCGATGCGGTCGCGCAAACGTACCGGAACCTGGGTGTGCGCCATCTTGTCGCTCTGCGCGGCGATCCACCGCAAGGTGAGCAGCACTACGAACCGCACCCTGCCGGATATGCCTACGCAGCGGATCTGGTCGCGGGCCTCAGGCGCATCGCGGATTTCGACATCACGGTGGCCGCCTATCCGGAAGTGCATCCCGATGCGAAAAATGCGCAGGCCGACCTCGACAACCTGAAACGCAAATTCGATGCCGGGGCATCACGCGCAATTACCCAGTTTTTCTTTGACGACAGTGCGTTCCTGCGTTTTCGCGAACGCTGTACCGCTGCCGGCATCGACGCGCCGGTCATACCCGGAATTCTGCCCGTCACGCGCTTCCCGCAACTCGTTCGCTTCGCGAAACGTTGCGGCACGAACGTCCCGCGCTGGTTGTTCGAACGATTCGACGGCCTCGACGACGACGCGGAGACACGCCAGCTGATCGCAGCCAGCGTTGCGATTGAGCAGGTCATGCGTCTGGAACGTGAAGGCGTGAAGGAGTTCCACTTTTACACGCTCAATCGTGCGGAGCTTACATACGCCATCTGCCACGCTCTCGGCGTGCGGCCGCAGCGCGAGGTTGCCTGAGCATGCAAAGAACGCAGCGAATTGACATGTTACGACGCGCTCTCGATGAGCGAATTCTCCTGCTGGACGGTGCCATGGGCACGATGATTCAGCAGCATCGCCTCACAGAGAACGACTATCGAGGTGCCCGCTTCGCCGAATGGGACAGCGACCTGAAGGGCAACAACGACCTGCTGTCGCTTACCGCGCCGGAACTCGTTCGACAGATCCACAGTGAGTACCTCGAAGCTGGCGCCGACATCATCGAGACCAATACCTTCAACGCGAATGCGCCCTCCATGTCCGACTATGGCATGGAGCCACTCGTTGGCGAGTTGAATTTAACGGCTGCCCGGATTGCGCGCGAGGCGGCGGACGAATTCGCCGCGCGCAGCGGGTCGCCGAGGTTCGTCGCCGGGGTATTGGGACCGACCAATCGGACGGCCTCGATATCGCCGGACGTCAACGACCCCGCATACCGCAATATCACGTTCCAGCAGCTTGCGGAAACCTACGCGACAGCGGCGGCTGCACTGATCGACGGTGGCGTTGACTTCCTGATGGTCGAAACGATTTTCGATACGCTCAACGCGAAAGCCGCGATTTTTGCGATACGCCGGACCTTCGCCGATTCGGGTATCGAATTGCCGGTGATGATCTCTGGCACCATCACGGACGCATCCGGCCGCACCTTGTCGGGGCAGACAACCGAAGCGTTCTGGTATTCGGTGCGGCACGCAAATCCGTTCATGGTCGGGCTCAATTGCGCGCTGGGTGCGGAGGACCTGCGGCCTTACGTTGCCGAACTCGCACGTGTTGCCGAAACCGGCGTCAGCGCACATCCCAACGCCGGTTTGCCGAACGCATTCGGCGAGTATGACGAGTCACCGGAGGAAACGGCACGCGTCGTCGGCGAGTTTGCCACGAGCGGGCTGGTCAACCTTGTTGGTGGCTGTTGCGGCACCACCCCGGAGCACATTCGCCAGCTCCGTGAAGCGGTCGACGGAGTGGCGCCGCGGCAAATTCCCCAACTCGCGCCGCGCTGCAGATTGTCAGGTCTCGAGCCACTGACGATCGGACCCGACGACCTGTTCGTCAATGTCGGTGAGCGCAGCAACGTGACCGGAAGCGCGCACTTCCGGCGCCTGATCGAGGCGGACGACTACGCGGAGGCGGTAAATATTGCCCGTCAGCAGGTCGAAAACGGCGCGCAAATCATCGACGTCAACATGGACGAAGGCATGCTGGACTCCGAAGCAGCCATGGAGACCTACCTGCGCCTGATCGCCTCGGAACCGGACGTTGCGCGGGTTCCGGTCATGATCGATTCGTCGAAATGGACGGTTATCGAAAGCGGCCTGCGCTGCGTTCAGGGCAAAGCGGTCGTCAACTCCATCAGCCTGAAAGAGGGTGAGCAGCAGTTCCTCGAGCAGGCCAGTCTCGTTCACGATTACGGCGCGGCCGTGATCGTTATGGCGTTCGACGAGAAGGGTCAGGCGGACAGCGTAGAACGTAAAGTCAGTATTTGTGAACGTTCGTATCGCCTGTTGACCGAGGTCGCGGGCTTCGACCCGTCCGACATTATTTTTGATCCGAACATATTTGCGATTGCGACCGGCATAGAGGAGCACGACAGCTACGGCGTCGACTTCATCGAAGCAACCCGGCAAATCCGGCAATCGCTGCCGCATGTCATGGTAAGCGGCGGCGTCAGCAACGTGTCGTTTTCGTTTCGCGGCAACAACGTCGTGCGCGAAGCCATCCACTCGGTTTTTCTTTACCACGCGATCAGGGCCGGAATGGGCATGGGCATCGTCAACGCGGGGCAGCTCGCGATTTACGAGGATTTGCCAGCCGATCTGCGCGAGGCTGTCGAAGACGTCGTGTTGAACAGGCGCGCCGACGGCACCGAAAGATTGCTGACGGTTGCCGAGCGTTTCAAGGGGCAGAAAAGCGGGGCACAGGCCAGGGCGCAGGACCTGTCCTGGCGCGAGCTGCCGGTCGCCAAGCGACTCGAGCATGCGCTGGTCAACGGCATCGACCAGTACGTCATCGACGATACGGAACAGGCGCGCTGCGAAACGAGCAGGCCGCTCGACGTCATCGAAGGGCCACTGATGGCGGGCATGAATGTCGTCGGTGACCTGTTCGGCGCCGGCAAGATGTTCCTGCCACAGGTCGTCAAATCGGCACGGGTCATGAAGAAAGCCGTCGGTCACCTCGTGCCGTTCATCGAGAAGGAAAAAGGCGGCGGTGTGCGCTCGAATGGCAAGATCGTGCTTGCGACCGTCAAGGGCGATGTGCACGATATCGGCAAGAACATCGTTGGTGTCGTGCTCCAGTGCAACAACTTCGAAGTTATCGACCTGGGCGTCATGGTGCCGTGTGAAAGCATACTCAAGGCGGCGAAGCGGGAGGGCGCAAGTATCATCGGTTTGTCGGGGCTTATTACGCCGTCGCTCGATGAAATGGTTCACGTTGCCCGTGAGATGCAGCGACAGTCGTTTCAGCTGCCGCTGCTGATCGGTGGTGCAACCACTTCTCCGGCGCATACTGCCGTGAAGATTGAGCCAAACTACGAAGGGCCCGTTATTTACGTCAAGGATGCATCACGCTCTGTCGGCGTGGCGCAGGCTCTTATTCAGCCCGACACGCGCAACGATCTCGTGCGCAAGACCCGCGACGAAAACGCCAGGCGCCGGGAACGACATGCTGGCAAGTCGCGCCTTGCGCCACAACTGACGCTCGAGCGGGCGCGCCAGGCACGCTTCCGCGGCGACTGGGCAGACTACGTGCCCCCGCGCCCGCGCAGCACGGGTGTGCAGACGATGATCGACATCGATCTCGGGGAGATTCGCCGGTACATCGACTGGATGCCGTTCTTCAACGCCTGGGAGTTTCGCGGCAAGTACCCCGACATACTCGCCGACGCAACTGTCGGCGAGGCAGCGCGGTCACTATTCAACGACGCAACAAAAATGCTCGATCAGCTGATCCGCGAACGCTGGCTTACCGCGAACGCGGTGTTCGGCCTGTTCCCGGCGAACTCCGTCGATGACGACGACATTCGCGTCTACGGCGATGACAAACGCGAGCGTGAGTTGCTGCGGCTCTGCCACCTGCGTCAGCAACGCAGCAAGCCTGACGGTCATCCGCAGTATTGTCTTGCCGATTTCGTCGCGCCGGAACAGACGTCGATTGCCGACTACATCGGTGCATTTGCTGTAACCGCAGGGCTCGGCATCGACGAGCATGTCCGCCGATTCGAGGATGCGCACGACGACTACAGCAGCATCCTGCTGAAAGCCCTGGCGGACCGGCTGGCCGAAGCGTCCGCGGAATATCTGCACGAACGGGTACGGCGCGATTTCTGGGGTTACGACTCCGGCGAATCGCTGACAAACGACCAGCTGATTGCCGAAGCCTACCGTGGCATACGCCCGGCGCCCGGCTACCCCGCCTGTCCGGACCACACCGAGAAGCAGCAGTTGTGGCGCTTGCTGAATGTCGACTCCGCAATCGGTCTGCGCCTGACCGAGTCCTACGCGATGTTTCCCACCGCGGCAGTTAGCGGGTTCTATTTCTCGCATCCGCAGGCACGCTACTTTTCCGTCGGCAAGGTCGGCAGAGACCAGGTCGAGTCCTACGCCACACGCAAAAGTCTGTCTATTCCCGATGTCGAGCGCTGGCTGGCGCCCAACCTCGGCTACGACCCGTCCGCCGCCGACGCGGCCTGAACGCCGATACACCAATCGTAGGAGCGCCGCCCCCGGCGCGACGGCGCCGCATCCTGGCTATCGCGGCGAGGGCGCCGCTCCTACCGTGGATCAACCAGGGTCCGATGCACAGCAAGCCGGGCGAGTCCTGTTATCGGGAACGGGCAGTCGCGGCGAGGGCGCCGCTCCTACAAATGTGTTTTCAGGTCGGCAGCATCAAACCTGCTTGCGCAGGTGGTTCAGTACGTCTGCACGGGTGATCAGCCCGAGAAAGCGATCGCCGTCCATGACGGCAGCGTAGGGCTGCGAATGCAGCAACGCGACGAGATTGTGCATGCTCGTGTCTTTCTCCAGCTTGATGAAGGCGGTCTGCATCGCCTTGCCGACCGGTGAGTTCATCAGCTCCGGTTTGCCGAACACGAGCCTGAGTATTGTCTCTTCGGTGATAATGCCCACGAGTTCGCCATCCTGCATGACCGGCAGCTGCGAGAATCCCGCATTACGCAGCCGGTTGTGCGCGGTGGTAATCACGTCGCCGGGTCCGACTGTGACGGTTGCGCGCTCGCCGTGCGGCCGCCCGATGAGGTCCCGCAGATCGCCTTTGTTCTCGCGCTGGATGAATCCCTGATCCTCCATCCAGAAGTCGTTGAACAGCTTCGACAGGTATTTGTTGCCCGTATCGCAGGCCAGGCTGACGACGCGCCGGGCATCGCTTTGTTCGCGACAGTAACGCAGCGCCGCACAAATCAGCGTCCCCGAGGACGAACCAGCGAGCAAACCTTCCCTGAGCAGCAACTCGCGCGCGGTGCCGAAAGAGTCCGCGTCACTGATGCTGTAGGCTTTCGTCACTGCGCTGAAGTCGGCGATATCGGGGATGAAGTCCTCCCCAATGCCTTCTACCAGCCAGCCGGCGTTTTTCTCGTGCAACTCTCCGGTGTTGATGTAGTCGGCGAGAATGGAGCCGACCGGGTCGGCAAGAATGATTTCCGTTTGCAGCTTGTTGTCAGCAATGAACTTGCTCATGCCACTGACCGTGCCGCTGGAACCGACGCCAATCACGACGGCGTCTACGTCGCCGTTCATTTGCTCGACAATCTCGGGCATCGTGGTCAATTCGTGCGCCAGCGGGTTGTCGGGATTGCCGAACTGGTTGATGAAATAGGCGCCTTTTTCCTCGGCGATGCGTCGTCCGAGGTCCTGGTAATACTCCGGGTGCCCCTTGGCGACGTCCGAGCGTGTAAGAACCACGTCTGCGCCCATGGCGCGCAGGTTGAAGATTTTTTCCTGGCTCATCTTGTCCGGCAATACCAGGATCAGGTGATAGCCTTTTTGTGCAGCGACGAGTGCGAGGCCCAGCCCGGTATTGCCGGCAGTCGCTTCGACGATGGTGTCCCCGGGTTTGATGTCGCCACGCTTTTCTGCCTCGGCGATCATGGAAACGCCAATGCGATCCTTGATCGAACCGCCGGGGTTCATCAACTCCAGCTTGAGAAAGAGCCGGCAGGGGCCGGTGTCGATACGCGTGACCTCGAGCATCGGTGTCTTGCCGATCATTTGCAGAATATTCGAGAAGACTTCCATAGAATCAGCCTGCGGTGGGACAGGCCTCGGATAGTACGCGATCCTGTATATTGCGAGCCAACGATTTGGATACAACAACAGACATCGACGAACTGCTCGGTGCCGCAACCCGGCGCCTGAGCGAGATTAGCGAAAGCCCGCGACTGGATGCCGAGCTCATCCTGGCCATGGCGCTGGATGTCGAGCGCAGTTATCTCTTTGCGCACCCGGAGGATTCGCCGGACGACGCGGCCCGCGCTCGCGTCGACGCGCTGCTGGAACGGCGACTTGCCGGGGAACCCATGGCGTATTTAGCCGGGCAAAAGGAGTTCTGGTCGTTGCCGCTCATGGTTACTCCCGACACGCTGGTGCCGAGGCCGGAGACAGAGCTGTTGGTGCAGCTCGCGCTGGATTACCTGCCGAGCGGGAGCGACGCACGCGTGCTGGACCTCGGCACGGGCAGCGGCGCGATTGCACTTGCAGTGGCCACGGAGCGCCCCTGTTGCAGCGTTACGGCAACGGACATAAGCCCTGCAGCAATTGCAGTCGCCCGGCAGAATGCGCGGCAGCTGCAGCTGGGAAACCTGGAATTCGTCGTCAGCGACTGGGCATCGGCGCTGGGCGCCGGGGAATTCGACCTCGCGGTCAGCAACCCGCCATACGTGTGCGATGACGACCCGGTATTGCAGGCCTTGTCTCACGAGCCACGCAGCGCCCTTGCCGCAGGCGCCGATGGACTGCGCGACATGCGCCGCCTGGCGGACGAGTGCCGCAGCCTGTTGAAGGATGGCGGCACGCTCATGCTCGAACACGGCGCCGAACAGGAACACGCGGTGGCGGCGGTCTTGCGCGAATTTGGATGGTTGCAGGTGACCTGCCACACCGACCACGGCGGTAATCCACGCGTGACCGTCGCAACCCGGCCGCGCTGATAATCTGGTTTAATTGCGATTGCAAACTATAAAGGCAGCAAAGAATGATCACGATCAAGACCAATCACGGCGATATCGTCGTCGAATTGTTTGAAGAAGCAGCGCCTGTTTCCTGCGAAAACTTTCGTCAGTATGTCGCCGAGGGGTTCTTCCAGGGCACCGTTTTTCACCGCGTAATACCCAACTTCATGATTCAGGGCGGCGGCATGGAGCCCGACCTCGAACGCAAGCAAACGCGGGCGCCGATAAAAAACGAAGCGAACAACGGCGAGAAAAACCTGCGGGGAACGCTGGCGATGGCACGAACGGGTGAGGTTGACAGCGCCACTTCGCAATTTTTCATTAACCTGCGTGACAACGATTTTCTCGATCACGGCGGCCGGGACTTCGGTTACGCGGTGTTCGGGCGCGTTGCCGACGGCATGGATGTCGTGGATTCCATTGCAACGGTTCCAACCGGCAACCAGGGCGGCCACCAGGATGTGCCGCTCGAGCCAGTCGTGATTCTCGAGGTCAGCGCCGACACCTGAACGGCTGTCTTTCCCCGGTGTTGCAAGAGCGCCGCCCCCGGCGCGATCGCAACGCGTATTAGTTGTCGCGCCGGGGGCGGCGCTCTTACAGGGGCGCTCGCAGTGGATTGCGATGCCCGACAGTACGCGAGCCAGGTGAGGTCAATTCAGCGCCCTTACTGGCTCAAGGCGGCCAGCTGATCCGCCTGGTACTCGCTGACCAGCGGATCGATCACCTGGCCAAGGTCACCCTCGAGTATTTCCGCGAGCTTGTACAGCGTGAGGTTGATTCGATGGTCGGTCACCCTGCCTTGCGGATAGTTGTAGGTTCGTATGCGCTCGGACCTGTCTCCGGAGCCGACCAGCAGTTTGCGTTCCTGTGCCTGGTCCTGTTCGCGTCTGGATATTTCCGCGTCCAGCAGGCGTGCCTGCAACAGCGACATGGCACGCGCCTTGTTCTTGTGTTGCGAGCGCTCGTCCTGGCATTCCACGACGATACCGGTTGGAATGTGCGTCAATCGAACTGCCGAATCGGTTTTATTGACGTGCTGGCCGCCGGCGCCCGATGCGCGGTATGTATCGATCCGTAAGTCGTTGCTGTTGATGTCGATTTCCTCGACTTCGTCCGCTTCCGGCAGAACGGCGACGGTGCAGGCGGATGTGTGAATACGGCCCTGTGATTCCGTCGCTGGCACTCGCTGGACGCGATGTGCACCGGACTCGAACTTGAGTTGCGCGTAAATGCCACTGCCGGAGACGCGGCTGACGATCTCTTTGTAGCCACCGTGTTCGCCGTCGCGTGCGCTGATGATTTCCAGTTGCCAGCGCATGGCCTCGGCATAGCGGCTGTACATGCGAAACAGATCGCCGGCGAAAATCGCCGCTTCGTCGCCACCGGTGCCGGCACGGATTTCGAGATAGACGTTGCTGTCGTCATGCGGGTCGGGCGGAATGAGGGCCTTTCGCAGTTCGACCTGCAAGGTGTCGCGGGTTTCCGTCAGTTTGGCGAGTTCTTCCTCGCCCATTTCGCGCACTTCTTCGTCGGCATCGGCCGCCATCTCCTCTGCCGCCTCGATGTCAGCGGCAAGCGCGTTGTATTTCCTGAATAACTCGACGACCGGCTCGAGGCGCGAATACTCTCGCGACAAATCGCGGAAGCGATTCTGGTCCGCGATGACATCCGGCTCAGCCAGCAGGCCGGCGACCTCCTCGAAGCGCTCGCGCGTGGTTTCGAGCCTGGCATTGATGGAGTCTTTCATGGACGTCTCAGGATTCGTCGTCGAGGCCGAACAGGCTTCGAGCTGCATCGATCATCTGTTGATCGTCTTTCTCGCCTGCCGCGCGCAGGCGCACGCTCGGATTGTGCAATAACTTCTTGAGCAGCGATGCCGTGACGTAATCCAGCACATCGTCGGGGTCCATGCCTTTGGCCAGGCGTCGCCTTGCCTGCTCCAATACTACACCGCGCAGGTCGTCCGCCTGCTCGCGAAGTGCGGTGATGACCGGGGCCACTTCCTTACCGCGCTCGATGGACAAGTAGCGGCGCGTCTCTTCCTGCAGAATACGGTCGGCGTCCGTTGCCGCTGCCGCGCGGTTGTTCTGCCCCTCTAGGATGACCTGGTCCAGGTCGTCGATGCTATACAGGTAAACGTCGTTGAGATCGCGGATAGCGGGATCGAGGTCTCGCGGTACCGCGATGTCGACCGCGAATACGGGGCGATGGCGGCGCGCTTTGATGGCCCGCTGCATTTGCTCGAGATTGACAACAGGCTCCGGGCTTGCCGTCGAACTGATCAATATGTCGGCTTCCGGCAGCGTTCCTTCGATCTCGGACAGCGCTACCGCAAATCCGTCAAACTTTCCGGCCAGGCGCTGCGCCCGGGCCAGGTCCCGATTGGCGACGAACAAGCGGCCGATGCCTTTGCTGTGAAGATGCTTGGCGACGAGATCGATCGTCGAGCCGGCTCCGATGAGCAGCGCGGTGTGGCGGCTGAAGCCCGCGAAAAACTGGTCGGCAAGATTAACGGCGGCGTAGGCGACGGACACCGGGCTGCTGCCGATCTCGGTATCGGTGCGAACTTTCTTGGCCACCGAGTAGGTATGCTGGAACAGGCGGCTCAGGTTGCCACCGACCGTGCCGTGCTGCTCGGCCTCGCGAAAGGCATCTTTCAGCTGGCCGAGGATCTGCGGTTCCCCCAGTACCATCGAATCCAGGCCGCAGGCGACGCGGAAGATGTGCCGAATGGCGTCATCGCCATCGCGGCAGAACAGCGCTTTCTGTGACGCCTCGTCCATCTGCTGATCGCCAGTGAGCCAGTCCCGCAGTGCCGCAACGCCGGCATCACTGGCCTCGACGTAGAATTCCGTTCGGTTGCAGGTCGACAACAGCACCGCCTCGTCAATTCCGGCGAGGCCGGTTACCGTACGCAGCGCGCGCGCGGCATCATCGCCGGAAAAGACGACTTGCTCACGAATTTCCACAGGGGCCGTGGTATGGTTCAGTCCGAGTATATGCAGTGGCATCAGGGGATTAGGCGTGGTGGCGCGAAATCAGAGCGTATTCTATGCGAACTGATGACGTAGTTCCTTGTCTGTGTTCACCACCTTTGTGAAATTATTGTCGAGAACCTGTTGCATGACGCTTTGTAGCTGCAGGTTCCGCTTGAGGAGCCGTTTCCGGTCTATGAATTGCCTATCCACATTCCTGCGACGCCTGCCACTGGCAGTGGTTGTTTGCGGGTTGCTCAGCATATCCGTCCCCGGGTACGCCGGCGACGACAAAGAAGGCGACAACGCGGCTGCGCGTATCGAGGCGGCAGAGTCGGCGCTGGAACGGCACGAATACAAGGTGGCGTCGTGGGAGTACCGCAAAGCGGCCGAGATCAGCAGCCGGCCCGAGGTGGCGCAGCAGGCAACCCGCGTTGCTTACAGTTTTGGCTTCGATCGCGATGCCCTGGCGTCGGCAAAGCGCTGGGTGCTGCTGGACAAGGAGAGCGACGAAGCGCTGCTGTACGTCGCTTTGCTGCAGTTGCGCACGGACGATATCTGGGATTCGCGCCGCAGCTTTCGGCAGCTGCTGAAACAAAGCGATGAACCGCCCGAGGACCGGCTCGTCGCGCTCATACCCTTTCTTTCGCAGGAAGACCCGGACAAAGCTGACCGCCTGATGCGGCAGCTGGCGCGTCCCTACAAGGACTCCTCGCAGGCGCACTATGCGGTCGCTGTCATGGCAATGCAGTCAGGCGACCTCGAGGAAGCACAGAAGCGTGCACGCAAGGCCATCGAACTCGATGACGAGTGGATCAAGCCACACCTCGTTTATGCACGGTCGCTGTTGCTTGATGGCGATGAGGAAGGTGCCATCGATTACACGGCGAGGCTGATCGGCGATTCGCCCGATCCCGATCCGGAAGCACGACTGGAACTGGCGCTGATGCTGCTGTCAGCCGGTCGCGACGACGATGCGTTGAGCCAGGTCAACCAGATTCTCCTCGAACAACCGTCCCGCACAGACGCGCTGCGCCTGATGGCGATCATCAACTTCCGCCTGGAGCGTCTCGACGCTGCCAGGGCGGACTTCGAGGATCTGCTGGCCACCGGGCGTTACACGATGGACGCGCTGTATTACCTCGGACGCATCGCCGACATCAACAACGATCACGAGCGCGCCATCGAGCTTTACTCGCAGGTCGTACAGGGATCCAATGCCGTGCTGTCGCAGCGTCGGGCGAGCGGCATCATGTCGCAGAACGGCGATGAAGAAGCAGCTTTGCAACACCTGCGTGATTTTGGCGAAAAACACCCGAACTACGCCGTTGAAATGATCGAGGCGGAAGCCCAGTTGCTGGCGTCGCTGGAGCGCTACCCTGATGCGCTCGAAAAATACGACCGGGTGGTTTCGTACCGGCCCGACGACGAGGGCGCACTGCTGGGGCGCGCCGAGTTGCTGCTGCGCATGGGTCGTCTCGACGCCGCAATCAAGCAATATCGCGAAGCGGTCGACCGCTGGCCTGACAGCGCGATATCGCTCAATGCGCTCGGGTACACCCTTGCAGACCGAACCGAAAGATACAACGAGGCCGAGCGGCTCATTCGCAAGGCGCTCAAGCTGGACCCCGACAGCCCGGCGATCATCGACAGTTGGGGGTGGGTGTTGTACCGCAAAGGCAAGAACGAGCAGGCGCTCACGGAGCTGCAACGGGCTTACGAAAAATTGCGCGACCCGGAGGTCGCAGCGCATATCGTGGAGGTGTTGTGGAAGCTCGATCGCATCGAGGAAGCACAAGAGTTCCTGGCTGATGCCGAGTTGCTTTACCCCGACAGCGAGTTGTTGCACGCAGTTCGAGAAAAGGCATTTCCCCAAGCGAATTGATTCACCGAGCTGAAAGCAAAGCAGTCTTGTGCCTGGCGATTGCGTTACTGGGCGGTTGCGCTGCACCGCGTGGCATCATGCTGCCGGAAATGCAAACCTGGCCGATCCGCCAGGACACGCTCGGCTCACTCAGGCACTGGGAATTCCGCGGGCGAATTGGCGTTAGTGCGGGCAACGAGGGTTTCAACGGCAAACTGCGCTGGAAACAGAACGATGACCGCTTCGACGTGACCGTCAGCGGCCCATTGGGCGCCGGTGCGATCGAAATCGAAGGACGCGGCAGCCAGGTGCGCCTCACCGACAAGAATGGCGAGGTGAGCGACATGCAGGACGTGGAGGCGGACATACGAGCGCGCTACGGCTGGACCATCCCGGTCGAGAGCCTGCGCTACTGGGCCCTGGGCATTCCGGCGCCCGGATCGCCCGCGGTAACCGAGCTTGACGAGTACGGGCAACTGGTTACGCTGGAGCAGCGCGGCTGGGTAGTCACCGTATCGCAGTACAAGGAGGGCGGCGGCCAGCCGATGCCGCGGCGCGTTGCGGCGACCAGTCCCGATGCGAAAGTGCGGCTGGTGATCGACAACTGGATTTTTCGCTAGCGGTCGCCCGGTCAAGCGGCGCTGTCGTTGACACCTCCCGTGGCGGGTATCACACTACGCGCGACGGACCGGCTGCATTGTCCGCTATGGCTGACCGGTTCAGGGAAAATGGGGTGTAGCCAAGTGGTAAGGCAACGGGTTTTGATCCCGTCATGCGCAGGTTCGAATCCTGCCACCCCAGCCACTCTTCGTGCACGCCGGTTGGGGTCGGCGCCGACCATAAGGGGGACTATACGTCGTGGATCCAGCGACAATGGCGATCTTTTCCGGGAACGCCCATCCGAAACTAGCGCACGACATATCAAAGGTATTGCGAGTCCCGTTGGCCAAGGCCCAGGTGGGGCGTTTCAGCGACGGCGAGATTAACGTCGAAATCCTCGAGAACATCCGTGGCCGCGAAACGTTCATCGTTCAGTCTACCTGCCCGCCAACGTCCGAAAATCTGATGGAGCTGCTGGTGATGGTCGACGCGGCCAGGCGTGCATCGGCGTCGCGTATAACGGCGGTCATCCCGTATTTCGGGTTTGCGCGCCAGGATCGGCGGCCGCGGGCGTCCCGCGTTCCGATCACGGCCAAGCTCGTCGCCAAACTGATTGGTGCCGCAGGCGTCGACCGGGTGCTGACGGTCGACCTGCATGCGGATCAGATCCAGGGCTTTTTCGATATTGCCGTGGACAACGTCTACGCCTCGCCTGTGCTACTGGGCGATGTGTGGAAAAAGAAGTACGAAAACATGGTCGTGGTCTCACCCGACGTGGGCGGCGTGGTACGCGCTCGTGCTCTTGCGAAGCGCCTCGACGATGCCGACCTGGTCATCATCGATAAACGCCGCTCGAAGGCCAATCAATCCGAGGTCATGAATATCATCGGTGAGGTGGACGGGATGTCCTGCGTCATGATCGATGACATGGTCGACACGGCCGGCACGCTGTGCCACGCGGCGAGTGCGCTGAAGTCGCATGGCGCAGCAATTGTCGTCGCGTACATCACGCACGCAGTTCTGTCGGGTCCGGCGGTATCGCGGATCTCGGAGTCGGCGCTAGACGAGATCGTCGTCACCGATACGATCCCACTGAGCGAATCGGCACAGGCCTGCAGCAAGATCCGCCAGTTGTCCACGGCCGAGCTGCTGGCGGAAACGATGCGCCGGATCTCGGACGAGGAGTCGGTCAGCTCGCTCTACGTCGATTAGAACGCGTCACGGTAGGAGCGCCGCCCCCGGCGCGACCCGCTGGACGTGGGCGTCGCGGCACCAAACGGGGACATTCCTGATTTCCGATCCCGGGCGCTCTTATTGACTGGTACTGCAATCAGGAAAATCCCTTTGCGCGCTTCCCCGGCCACGGTAATTCCTGTACCATGCGCGGCCTCGTTCTGGCTGGTCGCGGCCGGGGCGAGTGCAATAAAGCCAATTTTCACCAAAACTCAATCAGTTATCGGAGAACTCTCATGAGTCAGGATTTCGATCTGATTGCGGAATACCGTGAGGACCAGGGGAAGGGTGCGAGCCGCCGCCTGCGTCGACAGGGTAAAGTACCCGCAATCATCTATGGTGCCGGCCGTCCGCCGCGCAAGGTGTCGCTGGATCACAACCGGGTTCTCCAGCAGCTCGAGAACGAGTCGTTTTATTCCAGTATTCTGAGCATCAAGGTCGGCGACAAGAGCCAGGCCGCGATCGTCAAGGATATCCAGCGTCATCCCGCCAAGCGGCTCATCATGCACATGGATTTCCAGCGCATTGTCGCCGGCGAAAAGATCAAGATGAACGTGCCGATCCACTACATCAACGAAGAAGAAGCGGTCGGCGTTCGCGCAGGCGGTTCTGTATCGCACCTGATGACCGACGTTGAGGTCACCTGTCTGCCGAAGGACTTGCCCGAGTATTTCGAGGTTGACGTCGCAAACCTCGACATGAACGAGATGTTGCATCTGTCCGACATCACGTTGCCGAAGGGTGTGGAAATTCCCGAGCTCGCGCAGGGGCCCGAGCACGACCAGGCGATCGTGTCGATCCATATGCTCAAGGTTGCCGCCGCGGACGAAGAAGTCGAAGCAGAAGCGGTTCCGGAGGGCGAGGAAGCACCGACGGACGAAGCGCCGGCTGCGGAAGGCGACGCGGAAAAAGACGAGGGCTAAGGCGGCGCTGGTTCCCCGGCGCAGTAACCAACACGGGAAGCCATGTTTCTGCGGAAACTCTGGGCTCGAATTGCCGGATCGGCGGGGCCTGAACCCCGCCGGCCTGCTGAGCATGGCGCGCATGGCATGAGCAGAAATCTTACCGTTATCGCCGGGCTGGGAAATCCCGAAGAACGCCATGCGCGAACGCCGCACAACGCCGGCTTCTGGTTTGCGGAGGAAGTCGCGCGTCGCGGCAACGGGCAGTTTCGTTACGAAAAACGCTTTGACGCGGACGTCTGCAAAGTGACGCTGGCCGGCCACGAACTGTGGTTAATCAAACCGCAGAGCTACATGAACCTGAGCGGCAAGCCGATCCGCGCTGTGCTCGACTACTATCGGCTCAAACCGGAGACACTGCTGGTCGCTCACGACGAAATCGATCTGCCGCCCGGTACCGTGCGTTTGAAAAAGGGTGGCGGGCACGGCGGGCATAACGGTATCCGCGACGTGATCCAGCACTGCGGGCCGGATTTTGTGCGCCTGCGGCTCGGTGTCGGCCACCCGGGCCATAAGGATCAGGTCACGGGGCACGTGCTGAAAAAAGCGACGCGCGACGTGGAGGCGGCAATCGAAAAAAATATCGATGACGCGGCGGCTGTCCTCCCGCTTTACCTGGACGACGGGCTCGAGGCGGCGATGAAAAAACTGCATACGAAGGACTAGGCATGGCGATCAAGTGCGGCATCGTGGGACTGCCGAACGTTGGCAAGTCCACCATATTCAACGCCTTGACGGCGGCGGAGATCCCGGCAGAGAACTACCCGTTCTGCACCATCGAGCCGCACGTCGGTGTTGTGCCTGTGCCGGATCAACGCCTTGGGATTCTTGCAGGCATCGTCAAGCCGCAGAAGACGATACCGGCCGCCATGGAGTTCGTCGACATCGCTGGCCTGGTGGCCGGCGCGTCGCAAGGGGAGGGTCTCGGCAACCAGTTCCTGGGCAATATTCGCGAGACGCACGCGATCGCGCATGTCGTGCGTTGTTTCGAAAACGACGACGTGACCCATGTGGCCGGCGCGATCGACCCGATCGACGACATCGAGACCATCAATACCGAGCTCGCGCTGGCGGATCTCGAATCCGTCGAAAAACAGCTGCAGAAAGCGGAAAAAAACGCGAAGACCAACGAAAAGTCGGCAATCGCATTTCGTGACCTGTTGAAGCGGGTCAAGGCGCATCTTGACGAGGGCCTTCCGGTGCGTTCGCTGGCACTCGACGACAACGACAAACTGGCCTTACGCGAGCTGCACCTCATCACGGCGAAGCCGGTCATGTACATCGCCAACGTCGACGAAGGCGGCTTCGAGAATAACCCGCACCTGGCCGCCGTGCGCGACTACGCCGCCGGCGAAACCGCGCAGGTCGTTGCCATCTGTGCGGCCATCGAGGCCGAAATCGCACTGCTCGACGACGGGGACAAGAAAGAGTTCCTGGCTGATCTCGGCCTGCAGGAGCCGGGCCTCGACCGCGTGATTCGGTCCGCTTATACCTTGCTCGGCCTGCAAACCTATTTCACGGCCGGGCCCAAGGAAGTGCGTGCGTGGACGACGAAAGTGGGCGCCACCGCGCCACAGGCAGCCGGCGAGATACACACCGACTTCGAGAAAGGGTTCATTCGTGCCGAGGTCATTGCTTACAGCGATTTCGTGGAAGGCGCCGGCGAGCAGGGCGCGAAGGAAGCCGGGCGCCTGCGGCTCGAGGGCAAGGACTACATCGTCCAGGAGGGCGACGTCATGCACTTCCGCTTCAACGTGTAGGCGCGCCGCCGCGGCATTCCCGTAGGAGCGGCGCCCCCGCCGCGACCAGGCAAAACCCCCACCTGTGCCGCTTTCTTGACAGTGGCACCCGGCGCAAGGAAAATTCACGCCCCGCTGCAGCGGCATGCAAAATTCGGTGATGTAGCTCAGCTGGTTAGAGCGCGGCATTCATAATGCTGAGGTCGGTGGTTCAAGTCCACCCATCACCACCACCTGTAAAAAAAACCGGGCCCGATAGGCCCGGTTTTTTTATGAGCGCTGGCGTCGGCGGGATGTCCTTTTTTTATTCACCAGTGCGATGTGGTGAATTCGCTCCACAGAAAGTGCTTCAACCTCGTCAGTGAAGCAGTCAGCCGCGACGGAAATCCACGCGACCGGCAATCGTGGTCTCCGGGAGACGACCGAGTTCGAGATAGATGCGTTCCGCTTCCTCCAGACTGGTCGTTTCGAGGATCCTGGCGACGTCCTGCGCGACTGCGTCGACGACGACCTGCGGAGAAAATGCCCAGATCGGTACGGCCGCGGGCGTCATGCGGGCTACCTGGCCCCAGGGCGAGCCGGTCGGTACACGATGGAGTCCGAAGTTGCCGCGATAGGCTTCGACCACGAGTCCGCCGACCGGGTCGAAGGCCATTTGCTGCACGGCCTCCAGCTCGTTGATGTCTGCCGGAGAGGGAGCGAACATGCCCAGCAAGCCACCTGCCGCCAGCACGCGGCCGGTGTTTTCAGTCAGCTCCTCGAGTTCCAGTTCGGCATCGGCACCGAACCCGGCCAGGCAGAACACGGACGCAACGTCCTGCGACATCGCGGCGGCCAGCGTCAGGTGATCGGCGAGGACGGTCATGGTGGGCCGGACCTCGCGCCCTGTGGACAGCGTGTCCGATCCGACGTCCATGGCAATGACCAGGTCGGCGTCGAAGTATTCAAGCACGGCCCGCAATCCGGCTGCGGAACCTTGCGCTCCACCCTGATGGGACACGATGAAGGTCTCCTGATCAAGGTGTTCGGCGAGTACAGCCTCATGCGGTCTGCGTCCCTGTGAGTTGGAGTCGGCGTTGACGATGGCGGCGTAGTCGTGGATTCGGGTGGCCTGGTCGAGATCGCCGATCGAGTACAGATCGGGTCCGAGTACATCGACCCCCTCGGGGCGGTCTTCACCCGGGGCCGTCCACCATTGGCAGGCGATTCCGCCGAGCGCGACGCGCCCGACGCCCATGCGTCGAAGCCAGCCCGCGGCGAGTAACCCGACCAGGCAGTCGCCCCCTCCACCGTTGCCGATGATCACAGCAGAACTGGCCTCGTGTGCGAGGTCCTCGAGTGTTTTCGTACCGAGGCTCATGAGGCGCTCCCATGCTGCAGGTGAATCGACTTCCAGCGCACGAAACTCTCCAGGCCCTCCATCCCCAGCTCCCTGCCGAACCCGGAGTCGCCGACACCCCCGAAAGGGAGTTCCAGTTCGATGGTGCCATAGTCGTCGATCCATACCGAGCCGGCGCGAAGCCGGCGCGCGACATCGATTGCAAGACCGGTATCGCCTCCGCTGATGACCCCCGCGGCCAATCCGTAGCGGGAGCGGTTCGCCGACTCGATGGCCGAATCGACGTCCGCGAATGCCTGCACAGCCGTATACGGGCCGAACAACTCTTCGCTTACGACAGGATCGGATTCGTCGTCGGGCAGCAACACCGCTGGCCGAACGAAGGCCCCATCGAGGGTATCGCCGCCGAACATCGTCATCTTCCTGGCAGATGCCTCGCCGATGACATGCCGGAGGGCATCCGCATGTTCCGTGCTGATCACCGGGCCGAGCGTGGTGTCCGGCGACGCCGGATCTCCCGGCGAGAGCGAAGACAGCTGGCCGTGGATCGCGTCTGCTATCTGGCGGCGACGCTTGTCATTGCCTACGATCATCACCCGGCTCGGGCAGATGCACTGTTGCCCGGTTCGGAAGCCTATCGCACCGCCGATAATGCTGGCGGCCTGCACCGGATCGGCACCCGGAAGAACGACGACGGGACTCTTGCCGCCTAGCTCCATTACGGTCGGGGTCAGATTTCGCGCGGTGGAAGCAAGGACAGCCTGGCCGGTCGCCCGTCCCCCGGTAAGGCTGACGAGCCCGACGTCCGGATGCTCGACCAGCGCCGCACCGACCTCTCGACCGCCAACCAGCACGCTGGTGAGCCCGGCCGGGATACCCGCTTCGGCGAGCACTTCGTCGAGAATGAGCGAGGTGACCGGGGTCAGTTCGGACGGCTTCGAAATCACCGCGCATCCTGCCGCAAGGGCCGGCGCGAGTTTCCAAACCAGTTCAGAGAGCGGAAAGTTCCACGGGCCCAGTGCCACGACCAATTCGTAGGGGTCGGGCACAACGAGTCCCAGCTTCGACGAACCGAGCGGCACGCTGCGACCCGACAGGTTGCGTGCAAGTCCGGCGTAAAAATCCATGACCTCGACGCACCACCCGGCGTGCAGCTCGGCAAGGGAGCGCAGCATGCCCGATTCGGCGACCTCCCAATCCACCAGCTCCGCGCTTCGCCGGTTCAGGAGACGAGCCGCGCGGTGAAGAACCTCGGCCCGTTCCGCCGGGTGCCGCGCCGCCCAGCCCGGTTGCGCACGACGGGCGGCGCCAACGGCTTCGCCGACGTGCTCAGGCGTCGCAATACCGAATCGGGCGACGACCCGCGACGAGTCCGCAGGTGAGCGCCGCTCGATCATCGCACCCGGGTCGTCCGGCGGCACGGACACGCCGGCGATTCGCTGGCCGAAAACCGGAGCGTCCGTGGTCGCAGACACGTTTAAACAATCCCCTTGTCGATGACCTCTTTGAGTTCCTCTCGATTGCGACGACTGGCATCGCAAAACGGGTTCGCCAGGTACTTGGCGCGCAGCGCTTCGAGACGCTCGTACCCGGCTTCCTGCTCTTTGCGCCACAAGTCGGCAAAGCTGCCATCCTGGAGCTGACCGAGCACAGCCTTTAGATACTGGTCGGCCGCGTCGCTGTCCTTCAGTTCCTCGGCGCGATGCAACTGGCCGAACTGGCTGGTGGGACTGTGGCCGCTGAGCGCCTCGATAACCCCCTCACGCCACTGGCTGCGTATGACTTCGACGAGTTCGCCGGAACCCAGCATTTCCAGCTGCACGACTTCGGGATCGTATCCCGCATCGGTGAGTACCTTGAAGGAGCGCATGATGGAAACGATGGCCGCGCCACCGCCTACCTGCTCGCCGAACAGGTCGGTGATTGTCTCCTCCTCGAAGGTCGTCTCCCAGGCCCCAAGCTTCGTGCTCCCTATTCCCCTGGCCAATGCCAGCACGGTCTTCCACGCCTGCCCGGAGGCGTCGCGTTCCACGGCCACCAGAGACGGGAAACCTGCACCGGCGGTGAAGAGTTCGCGAACAGCGGCGCCGATCATCTTCGGCGCGAGCAGGGTGACATCGTGACCTTCCGGCGGGTCGACCTCTTTGTAGAAAACGGAGTAGCCGTGGGCGAACACCAACGTCGCATCAGGCTTCAGATGCGGGAAGACGTCGACAGGGAGGACGTTGGCGTGGGTCTCATCCGGTAACAGGACCATGACAACGTCGCCTTTGCCTGTCGCCGCGGGGATGTCGAATGCGTCGAAACCGTCTTCGCTGGCGAGGCTGCGATAGTCGTCGCCCCTGTTGCCAATCACCACGTTGATGCCGTTGTCGCGCAGATTGAGCGCCTGGCTCCGTCCCTGGTTGCCGTATCCCAGGATTGAAACCGTTTTGTCTTTGAGTACGCTGAGGTCGACGTCGTCGTCTCGATATACCTTTGCCATCTTCACTCCTATCGGATTGTCGCCTGCCAACAGCTTACTCTTATAGTTGGCGGCGTCCCAATCGTTCCAGAACCACGGCTTCAGCGCCGGCGCGGCGGAGGAGATCGTCTCCCTGCTGTTGCACGACCCGGCGTATTTCGACGAGATCGAGGGTACGAAGGGTGCTGTCTGCCATTAATACCTGTCCATCAACCACGGTCCCGACGACATCACTGGCGCGGGCCGAGTACACGAGGTGTTCCACCAGGTTGCCGAAGCCGGACTCGGATCGATGCAACGGCCACAGATGGGGCCGGTCGAGATCGATGAGGATGAGATCAGCTCGCTTGCCCACTTCCAGGGTGCCGATCTTGTCCGCGAGCCCCAGCGCTTCGGCACCACGGATCGTGGCCATTTCCAGGATGGTCCACGCAGGGAGGACAGCCGGGTCTTCCCGGCGCAGCTTGGCGACCAGCGCCGCCTGGCGCATCTCCTCGAAAAGGTCGAGGTTATTGTTGGTCATGATCGAGTCGGTGCCGATGCCGACGCGTATCCCCGCTTCGAGCAGCTCGGGTATCGGGGCGATGCCGTTGCCGAGCTTCATGTTCGACGTCGGACAGTGCGCGACCGCCACGTCACGGTCCGCGAGCAACTGGATGTCCGCAACGTCGACGTGAACGGCGTGGGCGACCAGCACGTCCGCGCCAAGACCGAGGACCTGGTCGAGGTAGGCAGCAGGGCTCAGCCCGGACTTCTCGCGGATGCTGCTGTCCTCCCAGCGGCTTTCGGCAAGGTGGGTTGCGATGCCCGTACCGCGCGCTCTTGCTGCCTCCCCGACCGCAGCAAGGGCTTCCCCGGAACAGGAGTAGGGGGCATGAGGACCGAACCACGCCGACACGCGACCGTCCCCCGCGCCATGCCACTCTTCGAAAAAGGCGAGGTTAGTTTCCAGCGTTTCTCCGACCCCGGGCGTCGAGTCAATGAGCTGCGGAGCGATCACCGCCCGCAGCCCGGAGTCCACCGCGACGGATGCGGCCTCGCCAGGAAAGCGGAACATGTCAACGAATGTAGTGACGCCCGACACGATGCTTTCCGCCTGGTTGAGGAGAGCCGCGGCTCGCTGGTCGGCCGGCGTGTAAGCGCGATCCTTGGGCAGAGCATGGTCATTGAGCCAGACATCGAAGGGGAGGTCCTCGAACCAGCCCCGCTCCATACACTCGTGGGTGTGTGCATTGACGAGGCCGGGAAGAACCACGCGACCGGAAGCGTCGATCTCTTCGCTCGCCGCAAAATCGAGGTCAGCGCCGAGTGCAACAATCTCGCCGCCCTTGATAGCCACATCGCCTTCGAAGGCGCTGCGGTCGTCCATTGGCAGGACAATCCCGCCACGGATGACCAGGTCAACATTGCTAGTTTCGCTCATTGAATAACTCGCGCCCCATGTGAACTCAGGTAAGCGTTTGTCCACAACGTCGAGGCGTCGACCTCGCTACGGATGATTCCGGCGTCGAACATACGCGCTGCGACGTCGTCCCAGACCCCGGCGTTCATGGCTCCGAGGCCCGACGACTCGGTGTCCTGGCTGACCGCCAGGTCCTGCATGACCGATGCAGCTGCCTCGCCCACCTCAATCAGGAAGTCCGCATTGACTTTGTCGTTGATGTACTCGATCACGGGTTCGGGGTCGGCCAGAAACTCGGCGAATCCCTGCTGAAGTGCTTCCACGAAAGACTGCACCGCCTGCGGGTTCTCGCGGGCGTAGGACTGACGGGTGAAGATCACGCCGGCGTAGGAGCGGAAACCGAGCTGCGTGGCGGTGAGCATGCGCGGCCTGGCACCCGCCTTGCGTGCGTCGAATGGGTTGGTCGTGGCAAAGCCCTGTACTGCCCAGTCGGGGTTCTCCGCCCAGGCGGTCATGGACCCGTCGAAGGCGATCTCTACCGGAGCTATGCCGGTCTCGTGCTTGAGCACCTCCCAGAAAACCTGCCCCGGAAAGATCTGCACTGTTAGATCGGCAATTCCCTCGATATCGCTTACCCCCGAACTCTCGTGGACCATCAGCCCGATCGGTGACTCCTGGTAGGTGGCAAACACCGACAGCAGTTCGACGTCCTCGGCGGCAGCCAGGATGGTGTTCTCCGTCAGCGCCAGCCCGAAGGTGGCTGTTTCGGTGGCCACGTCGTTGGCTGCGCGGATGCCGGGCCCGCCCTGGCGAATCTCGACGTCCAGGTTCCGGTCCTCGAAGTAGCCGTACAGCTCGGCGGCGTACAGCGCGGCGTGATCCGTCGAGGCAAACCAGTCGGTCTGGACGCTGATCGTGTCGTCCTCCACTTTTTCGCCGCAGGCGGCGACGACGATTGCGAGCATCGCGAGCAGTGTTACGGGCCGTCGCATCGATAATCGGTTCATTTTGATCGGTTCATTGCGTTCATGGTAATCGTCCTGCCAGCGCGTCTCGCGTTTGCTTCGTTTGCCCGCTTACCTGTCGAGGCGCAGCTCGGACTCGTGCCACCGACCCATGACCAGAGAGGAGAGTCCGACCATGGCAAGGAAAAAGGCAATCCCCAGCGCGGTGGAGACAATGATCGTCGCGAACACGAAGTCGGTCTTGAGCTGGGTAGCGCTGAACACGACATAGTAGCCCAGGCCCGCCTCCGCGCCGCCGCGACCCACGACCATCTCCCCGACAATTGTTCCGATGACAGCAAGCCCGGCCGAAATACGCATACCGGTGAAGAAGTAGGGCAGTGAATTCGGCAGGCGAATCTTGCGAAAGATCGCCACCCGTCCGGCGCCCTGCATCCTCAACAGATCGATCAGCGCGGGATCGGTAGAAACCAGTCCCATGAGCGTGTTTGCCAGGATGGGAAAGACTGCAATGATGAACGCGACCAGCACGACGCTGACGAGGCCCGGTCCGACCCAGAGCACGAACAGTGGAGCCACCGCGACCGCCGGCACCGTCTGCAACACCACCGCCCAGGGATACAATGCGCGCTCGAGCACGCGCGATGTGCTGAGGATGACCGCGCCGAACACCCCGACAAGCGTTGCCGCGGCAAGCCCCACCGTGGACGCGATGAGGGTGTTACGGAATCCGGTCGTCAGACGCTCGGACTCGACGATCGCGGTCTCGAATACCCGCGCGGGGCCGGGCAGCACGAAGGCCGGCAGTCCGAGGACCCGCACCGCCAGCGACCACAGGCCAACCACGATCAGGAGAACCAGCAGCGGCGGGCCGATCAATTCGACGACTCGTTTCATCGCTCTCCCATTCCCCGGTAAAGCGTTTCGGAGACAACGGCGCAGGTCTTCACGAACTCCGGGGTGTTGCGAAGACCTCGATGGCGCTCGGTGAATGGCACCGGTATCTCATCGACGACGGTCCCCGGCCGGTCCGAGATCACGACCACGCGGGTCGAGAGGTAGACCGCTTCGGTCACAGAATGCGTAACGAACAAGGTCGTCAGGCCGCTTGATCGGGTTAGCTCCAGAAAGTCGTCGTTGAGCTTCTCTCGAGTGATCTCGTCCAGCGCTCCGAACGGCTCGTCCAGCAGGAAGAGTTGGGGATCCAGCACCAGCGTGCGGGCGAGGCTCACGCGCATCTTCATCCCGCCGGAAAGCTGACGCGGGTATGCGTCCTCGAATCCCTCCAGCCCGACACGGGCGAGCGCTTCTTGCGCCCGCCGACGCCGTTCTTCACCCGGGATGTTCTGAATCTCGAGCAGGAGCTCGACATTGCGACGCGCCGTCCGCCACGGCAGGAGATGGGCGTCCTGAAAGACAAAGCCAACCGACCCGGGCACATCGTCGATCCCGGGGCGTGCGACCTTGCCCGAGGTCGGGTGATCAAGTCCGGCTACAAGCCGCAACAGGGTCGATTTTCCGCAGCCGGAGGGTCCCACCAGGGAAACGAACTCTCCCTCCTCGACATCCAGATCGATGCCGCGCAGTGCAACAACGTCTTGCGAGAAACGCTTCTCCAGATCCCGGATGCTGACGCGGACCGGATCCGCGCGAATTTCGGAGGCTGCAACCATCACGCTCCCATCGCCTGCACCCTTTCGGACATGGAACTGCCGACAGTCGACAGTACGTCGTACCCGTTTGCCTGTCAAAAGCCCCCGCTGACGATCGTCACAACCCGGAACGTCCGGGACACAGAGTCGCTACCAAGTCGAGTCGCGGTTCGCGACTCGACGCGAAAGCCTGCGACGACGTCATTTCATCGCTGTGCGTGCACCGTCAGCAGCAACGCGATCGAATGACCAGGTATCGATGCGTCCGCCGGCGTGAGACGAGCGTCGTCTGCGCTCGAAAAACCGAGCTTCCACTCTACGTCGTCGGGTGTGCGTGATACTGCGAAACTGCAGCGATCGGCGGTGCCGTTGATGAGGATAGCGGCAGCTTCGATGCGACCGGCGGCCGACTTACTGACCAGCAGCACACATTTTCTGCGCAACTGCGCCCACTGTTCGTCAGCGATTTCGTCACCACCGGGGTCGAGCCAGTGTATTTCGACATCGCCGTCATCCGTCTTCAATCGGCCGTGCAGGTATTGCGGCAGCCGCAACAGCGGCGTATTGCGGCGAATGTCGATCAGCGATTTGACCTGGTCATTGAACGCAGGATCCGCATCGAGACCGGACCAGTCTATCCAGCCGATCTCGTTGTCCTGGGCGTAGGCATTGTTGTTGCCGTTCTGCGAGTTGCCGAACTCGTCGCCGCCGAGCAGCATCGGCGTGCCCTGTGAAAGTAATAGCGTAGCGAGCATATTCAGGCGCTGCTGCCTGCGCCTCGCGAGAATATCTGCGTCGTCGGTGAATCCCTCGACGCCGTAGTTGCGGCTGTAGTTGTGCCGATGCCCGTCGCGGTTATTTTCGCCGTTTGCTGCGTTGTGACGCTGCTCGAAACTCACCACGTCGGTGAGCGTGAATCCGTCGTGACTGGTCACGAAGTTGATACTGGCCGTTGGCGAACGCCCGCTGTGCTCGAAGATGTCCGCCGACCCGCGCAGGCGCGCGGCCAGCTCCGCGCCGGTGTCCGGGTCGCCCCGCCAGAATTTGCGCACGGTGTCGCGATACCGGTCGTTCCACTCAGCCCAGCGTGGCGGAAAATGCCCGACCTGGTAGCCACCGGGCCCCGGATCCCATGGCTCGGCGACGAGCTTGGCGTCACGCAGGTCGGTGTCATCGCCAATAGCGGCAAGCAACGGGTGAGTCGAAGAGAAACCATCGGCGTGACGCCCCAGTACCGTGGCAAGATCGAAACGAAAGCCGTCGACGCCCATGTCCCGGTGCCAGTACCTGAGGCTGTCGAGAACCAGTCTGCGTACGATGGAATGATCTGCGTCGAGCGTATTGCCCGTGCCCGTGTCGTTCACGTTTACGGCCCGATCGTCGGGATGCGTTCGGTAGTAGGCGAGATTGTCGATACCGCGGAAAGACAACGTGGGACCGAATTGATCGCCTTCGCAGGAGTGGTTGTAGACGACGTCGAGTATGACTTCCATGCCCGCGTCGTGAATCGCCCGCAGCATTTCGCGAAACTCTGCCACAGGGTCCGCCCCTGCATAGCGCGGCATCGGCGCGAAAAACGACAGCGTGTTGTAGCCCCAGAAATTCCGCAGCCCTTGTTCCGCCAGGTGTTGCTCGTCGATGAACGCGTGAACGGGCAGCAGTTCGATGGAGGTGACACCGAGTGACTTCAAATATTCAAGTACCTGTCGGTTGCGCATGCCGCAGAAACGACCGCGGTCGGCTTCCTCAATGGCAGGATGCAGCATCGTGTAGCCGCGCACGTTGACTTCGTAAAACACGGTCTCGGCCCAGGGAATGCGGGGTCCCGCCGGAATTTCTTCGCCGATAGCCGGTGTTACCACACACTTCGGCACGAAGTCAGCGCTGTCGCCGGTGTTGATTCTCATCGAACCGTTGCGCGCGTCGAGCGTGTAGTCGAACACCGCCGGGTCCCAGTGGAAGTCCCCGCTCAGCGTGCGGGCGTACGGGTCGACCAACAGCTTGGACGGGTTACAGCGCTGCCCCTTCTTCGGCGCATACTGGCCGTGGACGCGGTAGCCGTAGCGCTGGCCAGCACCGCAGCCGGGCAGA
>JAHHOT010000124.1 GCA_018677555.1 Gammaproteobacteria bacterium
ATCCTGTGGCGAAGGGACATTCCTGGAAAAATGGGGACATTCCTGTTTTTCGTCGACGTCGCCAGTGATTACCTGCCATCTCCCGGGAAAAACAGGAATGTCCCCATTTTTCCAGGAGTGTCCCTTACCAGAACTTTTGGTGTAACGTCGCTGCATGCCAGCGACGCGTACCTCCGATCGGCGCAGCGACCAGGCACTCGTGGACGTCTGCAACAATGGTGACGCGGCAGCCGCCACCGAGGCCTTCGAGGTTCTCTATCGACGTCACAAGCCGTTCGTACTGCGCGTCGCCCGACGCTTTTTGCACGATCCGGACCAGGCCCTGGATGTTCTGCAGGAAACGTTCAGCTACCTGTTGCGCAAATTTCCACCCGCCGGCACGGGACTTACGCTGACCGCTCAGCTCACGACGCTGCTTTATCCGGTGGCGAAAAACTCGGCGCTGAGCGTGCTCAGAAAGAACGACCGATACTCGTCGGCCGAGGCTCCCGATCCCGACGAGTTACCTTCCGGCGCGACCGAAGGCCCGTCCGACGTCGCGCGACTCGTGGGTTGCCTGCCGCCTGAGCGCCGCGAGATCGTCATGATGCGTTTTGTCGATGACATGGCGCTCGCGGACATAGCCCGGGCGCTCGATGTGCCGCTGGGCACCGTCAAATCCCGCCTGCACCTGGCTATCAAGGCCTTGCGCGACGACCCGGAGGTCAAAAAGTTCTTCGCGCCGTGAACCTTTTGCCGGCCCGGCACGCTTAATCAGTAATACCGACATATTTTTCAGTCGCCAGGCCGCAGCCACTCATGTCGCAACACGATGAACAATTCGACGCTCTGCCGGAAGAGCTCGTCGAGGCACTGAAAGGAGCAGACAACGAACTGCCGCTTATCACCTCGCGGGTCGATCGCGAAATCCTGCAGATGGCCGAGGCGCAGTTCGCCGAGCGGCGCCCGCCCTGGCGCATGGCCCGCCCGGCATGGATGGCTGTGGCAGCAAGCCTGCTGGTGGCCGTTTTCGTCTTTAATGCGCGTGAGCCGTCGAGCATCAGGCAGGAAGGACTGTATTCGGATGTCGACGGATCCGGGCGCGTGGATATTGCCGATGTGCTGGCAGCTGCCCGCGCGGCCGAAGCTTCCGGTGAGTTTTCCCAGGCTGAGATTGACGCTTTCGCGAAGCAAATTGTTTCGCTCAATTCCGTCGGTGATGCATCGTGAGAGTCGTTTTTCTCAGCCTGTTTCTTACCCTGGTCACGCCATTGGCGCTGGCCGACAACGCAGTTCGATTTGCATCTGTCGACATCTATCTCGACAGCAGTGCGCCGGTAGCGGCCTGGCAGTTCGAACTCACCGACGATAATGGTGCGATGAAGGTAGTCGGTGTAGAGAACGGCGATAGCGAGGTATTTTCCGACGCGCCTTACTACGACCGCGAGGCGGTGCAGCTCGGCACGGCCGATCGCATTATCGTCGCCGATTTTTCGCTGGCCGGCACCAAGCAGTTGCCGTCCGGCAACTTCAGACTTACGACGCTGCATCTGGTGCTGGAGGGCCCGGCAGAGCCCTCATTCAAGCTGCAACTGGTAACAGCGACTGCACACGACGGCCGGGCGATCGATGCAACGATCCGCCTGGAATCACCGACAGGGAGTGAACAATGAGGATTGTCATATCTACAACAAAACTGCGGGTGTTTCTGCTGTCGGCGCTCGGGGCGCTATTCGTTGCCGGTTGCGCCCAGTACGCGGAAATGGAGAGCGGCAAGGCATCGGCACCACAGCCGCGGACAACGCAGGACAGTGAGATGGCGAGTAATGTGCCAGTCGCCAGGGAGGGGGCTGCATCGAGCGCAGATGAGCTCGAGGAAGTAATTGTTACCGGCGCCAGGCCATCCGACGTCGGACGTATGCCGGCGGGAGCGATCGAGATGCAGAACGCGCCTGTGACCGGAGGCTTTGCCGGCGCCGCAAGTATGAGGCTCATGGTTGACCTGGATGCGAACGCCGACTTCGCGCTCAGGTCGCTGTCATCCGACGAGGAGTTGTGGGTTATCGCGAAACCAACCGCGTCCGCGTCATCGAAAGACGACGCGCATCCCGGCACGGGCGCCATGGTTGCGCGTTTCACCGACGACCATGACGGTCCCACAGCTACGGCGAAGGAACTGCCGTTGCCGTTGAAGCACACCGATGTCAACGCGGTGATCAACGGCTACATCAGCAGCGTCAACGTCACACAACAGTTCGAAAACCCGTTCGATGAAAAAATAGAAGCCGTCTACCTGTTCCCGCTGCCGGAAAAGGCAGCGGTCACCGGCTTCCTGATGGTGATCGGCGAACGCAAGATTCGCGGCATAGTGCGCGAGAAGGAAGAGGCCGAGCAGATCTATCGCGAGGCACGATCGCAGGGCTACGCGGCAAGTTTGCTGGTGCAGCACCGCCCGAACGTATTCGAGCAAAAGGTGGCAAACATCGAGCCGGGCAAGTCGATCGACGTTGACATCAGGTATTTCCATACGCTGGCCTACAACGACGGCTGGTATTCATTCGTTTTTCCGACGGTAGTCGGTCCGCGCTACAATCCGCCGGGTTCCGAGGATCCCGTCAGGGCGGTTCCCAGCGACGACATCAGCGAAACGGGGTCCGGCACCGCTGTCCGCTACCTGCGACCTGAGGAGCGATCCGCGCACGACATCAGCATAAACGTTGAGATCAACGCCGGCGTCGAGATCGAGGAACTGCGGTCATCACACTGGATCGACGCGCAGCAGGGGGCGCCTGAGAGGGCATCGGTAGCGCTGGCCCGGCAGGCCACCATGCCCAACAAGGATTTCGTCCTCGACTTCCAGGTTGCAGGCAGAACGATCAAGTCGAACATGTTGACCTACGTCGATCCGCAAACGCAGCAGGGCTATTTCACATTGATGCTGTACCCGCCCGCGCTGACAGGATCGCTCGCACGGCAGCCGATGGAGCTCGTCTTCGTGCTCGACTGCTCCGGATCGATGCGCGGCAGGCCGCTGATGCAAGCGAAAAATGCGGTGCTGGCTGCGCTGACGCATCTGAATGAGGATGACACGTTCCAGATTATTCGCTTTTCCGACAACACCAGCCAGTTTGGCAACGCGCCGGTGCCGGCGACCCCCGAAAACCTGCGGCTTGCGCGGCGCTATATCGAAAGTCTCGGCGGCTCGGGCGGCACCCAGATGATCGAGGGCATCAGGGCCGCGCTGGATTTCCCGCACGACCCGAAGCGGTTTCGCTTCGTCTCGTTCATGACCGATGGCTATATTGGCAACGAAGTCGACATCATTGGCGCAGTGCACGATCGGATCGGCGAGTCCCGGATATTCAGTTTCGGCGTTGGTTCGTCGGTGAATCGCTACCTCATGGAGCGCATGGCGAAGGAGGGACGCGGCGCGGTGGCCTATCTTTCACCGCAAGATTCGGCAACCGACATCATGAACCGCTTTTTCGATCGCATCAGTCATCCCGCCATGACCGACGTCGAAATTGACTGGGGATCGATGGCGGCGACTGACGTTTATCCTGCAAAACTGCCGGATCTTTTTGTCGGTCGCCCGGTGGTCGTTACGGGCAAATTTCTTGGCCAGCCTTCCGGCGTTACGGTCAGGGGCCGGTCCGCCGGCGAAACGCAACGCGTTCGTATCGGCGGCAGCGACAGCGATGCAGGCAACGAGTACGTCGCGAAGATCTGGGCCAGGCTGCGAATTGCGGATCTGTCCGACCGGCAGGCGTGGCAGAGCGATCCATATCACGAGCTCGCCGCCGACATCAAAACCACGGCGCTGGAGCATCAGCTCATGTCTGACTACACGTCATTCATCGCTGTCGACACGTCTCGCGTAACGGAAGGCTCGCGCGGCACCACGATCCACCAGGCGGTGCCGGTGCCGGACGGCGTAAGCTACGAAACGACGGTCGGTGACGGCCAGTGAAACCGCGCATCGCGCTGCTCTTTTGCCTGCTGCTGGCGCTCGCCGGCTGCGCGTCAACCTACGTGACGCCGCCGCAGGGTGTGTCGCTCGCCGAGTTCACCGACGGTGAGCTCCTCGGCTACTATGACAAGAAACCGGCAAGCCCTTTCCCCGTCAACCTGGCGGTGCTGCGCGTGCAGGACTCGGACTACTACGCCTACAACAACGAGCACAGGCGACACGCCCGTTATGCCTTTATCACCGCGCGGGACATCGAAACGGACGCAGCGCTGCAGAAAGTAAGCGAGCTGCCACTTGTCGCCGGCATTGCGCCAATCGGACGGCTGCTGTTGCCGCCCAACGCCGATTCCGTGGACGACCTCAGGAAACCGGCGGCGCAACTGCGCGCAGACATGTTACTGGTGTACACCGTCGATACCGTATTTACGGTCGATGGCAAGGCGCTGGGCCCGCTGTCGCTCATAACCCTCGGCCTGTTGCCGAACAGGAAGGCACACGTCACCGCCACGGTGGCCGGCATCCTCGTCGACGTGCGCAGCGGATACATTTACGGCAGCACCGAGGCGACTTCCGTCGAAAACAAGAGCGCGTCGATCTGGTCGACTGAGCTAGTAATCGATACGGCACGCAAGCTGGCCGAGGAACGCGCATTTGTTGAATTCACGAACGAGTTCGGCAGGCTGTGGACGGGTGTATTGAACACCTATGCTGCGACGCAACCTGTCCGCGAGCCCGCGACGGCGCCGATGGATGCGCCAGCCCGCTCGTGGTACCGGGTTCGCCTGGGCGGCGACTAGACCACGCAATTCATTTATTATCGCGGCTTCCCGAGAATCGCGGAAGCCAATAATGAACAACACCAAAGCCGCGCTCATCGCCGCCACGCTGTTCTTTTGCTGTTCCGTCGTCGCCGACGAAACCGATACACCGGAATGGGACGTCAACAATCCTCCCGGCGAGTCACGCACGGTCTCTATCGAAACGCGCAACGGCACCTGGATGAGCCTGGACGTCAGTCCGGACGGTCAGACCATCGTGTTCGATCTGCTGGGCGACATCTACACACTACCGATCGACGGCGGGCGCGCGACGTCTATCAACAGTGGCCTCGCCTGGTCCATGCAGCCACGCTTCTCGCCGGATGGCAGCGAGATTGCGTTCACCAGCGATGCGGGTGGCGGCGACAACATCTGGATCATGCGGGCAGATGGTAGCGACGCACGGCAGCTGACCAGGGAGGACTTCCGGCTACTGAATAACCCGTACTGGTCGCCGGACGGCACCTTCATCGCCGCACGCAAGCACTTCACCACGACGCGCTCGCTCGGCACGGGCGAGATCTGGCTGTACCACCGCAACGGTGGTGCTGGCGTCCCGGTCGTCGAAAAGCCGAGCGAAGGTCACCAGAAGGAGCTCGGCGAGCCGGCGTTTTCCCCGGACGGCCGCTATATCTATTTCAGCGTCGACAGCACCCCGGGGAGCACTTTTATCTATGCGCAGGATACGAACGGGCAAGTGTTCGAGATCCGGCGTCACGATCTCGACACCGGTGAAACAGACAGTTTCGTCACCGGCGCCGGTGGTGCCGTACGCTCGGCGCCGTCGCCCGATGGTCGTTATCTCGCGTTCGTGCGGCGCATTCGGATCCAGAGCGCATTATGGCTGAAGGATTTACAGAGCGGGCGTGAGTTCCCGATCTACACGGCGCTGGATCAGGACAACCAGGAAGTGTGGGGCGTGCAGGGCCTGTATCCGAACATGGACTGGACCCCGGACTCGAAGAGCGTCGTTTTCTGGGCCGGCGGCAAGATTCGCAAGATCGATATCGAATCGCGCGACGTCAATGATATCGAGTTCCATGTGCAGGACTCGCGGACGGTATTCGACGTGCCGAGACCCGCGATCGACGTCGCACCCGATGAATTCGAAACTCAGATGGTGCGCAATGCGGAGGTATCGCCGGATGGCGGCAAAGTGGTATTTGAATCCGCTGGTGCGCTTTATTTCATGGACCTGCCGCGCGGCGAGCCGAAGAAACTGACGCGCGATGGTAGTGGAAACTTTGAGTACGATCCGTCCTGGTCACGCGATGGCAATCGAATCGCATTTGTCTCCTGGAGCGATGAAGAGCTCGGACATATTCACACCGTCAGCGGAAGCGGCGGCAGAAGCAAGCGCATTTCCGATCGACCGGGTCACTATCACGGTCCGCGCTATTCTCCCGACGGTGAAGCGATCGTCTACGAGGCGACCGACGGCGGTTACCTGACGTCGCCGGACTGGTCTGTCGAGACGGGCGTGTTCGTTGTACCGAGCGATGGTGGGAACGCGAGGCGCATCACCGCTGATGGATCCAATCCGCACTTCGGCGCAGACGGCGATCGACTGTACGTCACCCGGCGGATGGACGATATGCAGTCGCTCGTCAGTATCGACATGAATGGCGAGGCGGCACGCGTCCATGCGAAGGGCGCATCGCCGCGTCGTTTCGAGGTGGCACCTGACGGTCGTCACCTCGCATTTCGGGAGAATTACCACATTTACGCGATTCCGATGCCACCTGGCGGAAACCCCGTCGAGATTTCGACCTCGGTAGCGAGTTTGCCGATGACCATGGCAAGCGGCGATGGCGGCAATTTCCCGCACTGGGCTGTCGGTGGTGCCGTGTTGCACTGGTCGCTCGGTGCCAACCTGTTTGCCGCTGACGTCCGCAACATGTTCGCTGCGCCGGCCGATGATGGAGACAGCGGCTACGAGGCGCCGGCGCCGATTGCGTCCATGTCCATGACACTTGCTGCGGACAAGCCCGACAGCACGCTCGTGTTGAGCGGTGCGAAGATCGTGACGATGACAGACGACGACGGCGGCGTGATCGACAATGGCGTCATTGTCGTCGAAGGGAATCGCATTGCCGCGGTCGGTTCGGCTGGCAACGTCATAATTCCTGACGGCGCCATCGCGGTGGATGTCTCGGGGAGGACGATCGTGCCCGGATTCATCGACGCCCATGCTCACGGCTCACAGGGTGTTGGCATGATTCCGCAACAAAACTGGATTACCTATGCCACGTTGGCGCTCGGTGTGACCACCGTTCACGACCCGTCGAATGATGCCACCGAGGTGTTCGCCGCATCGGAAATGCAGCGCACCGGGCAGATTCTCGGCCCGCGTATATTTTCGACCGGCGACATCGTCTACGGCGCGAAGTCGTCCTATTACGCGGACGTCCAGTCGCTCGATGACGCGCGCAAGCACATACGGCGTTTGAAGGCGCAGGGTGCGCGAAGCGTGAAGAACTACAATCAGCCACGTCGCAACCAGCGCCAACAGGTGACAGTTGCCGCGCGCGAGGAGGGCATGCTGGTCGTGGCCGAAGGTGGCTCGCTGTTTCACATGGACCTGTCGATGGTTGCCGATGGCAACAGCGCAATCGAACACAATCTGCCGCAGTCGATGTTGTACGACGACGTGCTGCAGTTCTGGTCGCAGACGAACGTCGCCTACACGCCGACGCTCGTCGTCACCTACGGCGGACTCACCTCGGAGCACTACTGGTATGCCGAGTCCGACGTCTGGAAGCACCCGATACTCTCGAACTTCGTCCCGCCGCAGGTGCTGCAGCCACGTTCGGTGCGTCGCATCACGGCGCCGGAGGGAGAGTTCCATCACGTGCGCAGTGCGGCGACGTCCAAGCTGCTGGCGGATCGCGGCGTTCACGTAAGTATCGGCGCACACGGGCAACGCGAGGGCCTGGCAGCACACTGGGAGATGTGGGGCTTCGCGCAGGGCGGGATGTCACCGGTCGACGTTTTGCGAACGGCGACGACGGCGCCAGCGAAGGCGCTTGGATACGACAACGATCTCGGTTCACTCGAAGTCGGCAAGCTGGCCGACATGGTTATTATCGATGCCGACGTGCTGGCGGATATTTACTCAACGGATCACGTCGACAAGGTGATGCTCAACGGCCGGCTTTACGATGCGGCCACGCTCAACGAGACGATCACCGGCGACCGCGAGACCAGGCCGTTTTACTGGCAGCGGCAGTAGCGAGGGCAAACGATGAAAATGAACAAACGACAGCTGCTGAAACTGGCCGGCGCGACGGCAGGCACGGGGCTTTTGGCGCCGGTTGCGGCCGCCGCCGCTAGCGGCGGGACAGCATCGCCATTTCGCGACATCACGGTTGATGTCACGCCGATCGGCGTGGACGAACGTTTGGCGCGTGTCGCGAAGGCGCAAAAGCTGATGAGAGAGCAGGATATTGACGCGATACTGCTCGAGCCCGGCTCGGCGATGGTTTACTTCAGCGGTGTGCGCTGGTGGCGCAGTGAACGCCTGACAACGGTGATCGTTCCGCGTGAGGGTGAGATTGCGATTGTCACGCCGTATTTCGAGGAACCGAGCGTTCGAGAATCGATGACGTTCGGCGACGACGTTCGAACCTGGCACGAAGACGAGAGCCCGTTTGATCGGGTTGCCGGTGTGCTCAGGGACCGCGGCATCCGCCGCGGACGAATCGGTCTCGAAGACACCGTCCGCTATTTCGTCGTCGACGGCCTGAAGCGCGCGGCTCCGGGCCACGATATTGTTTCCGCCTTGCCGGTAACGTTGGGCTGCCGGATGTACAAGACGTCTGCCGAACTGGCGCTGATGAAGAAGGCCAACGAAGTCACGCTGATGGCCTATCGTCACGTCTACGAAAACCTCGAGGCGGGCATGGTGCCCGCGGATGTCAGCGCGATGATGCAGGCAGCACAGACCGGTTTCGGCGGTGTCGGCATATGGAACATCGCGTTGTTCGGCCAGGCCAGCGCCTACCCGCACGGCACGACACAGCCGCAGAAAATCGAGGAAGGACAGATTGTGCTGATGGATTGCGGCTGCTCCGTGCAGGACTACCAGTCCGACATCTCGCGCACGTTCGTATTCGGCGAGCCCGACAAGAAGCAGAGGCAGGTGTGGGACACGGTGCGCAAGGGGCAGCAGATCGCGTTTGAAACGGCGGACGTGGGCGTGCCGGCTGGCGCCGTGGACGATGCAGTGCGTGGGTACTACGAGTCGCTCGGCTACGGCCCGGGCTACGAAACACCGGGGCTCAGCCACCGCACCGGGCATGGTATCGGCATGGACGGACACGAGAGTGTCAATTTCGTGCACGGCGAGAAGACGCCGCTCGCCCCCGGCATGTGTTTCTCCAATGAGCCCGGTCTGTATAACTTCGATGAATTCGGCGTGCGCCTCGAGGATTGCCTCTACATGACTGAAGATGGTCCGGCCTGGTTCACAGTGCCGCCGGATAGCCTCGACGAACCGATCGGACGGCTCGGCTGAAGCGCGGTGGCCAGATGATCTGCTCGTATTTCGATGAGAATTTTTTCAATCTCGTGCCTGCCGAACACGTGGAGGGGCTCTACAGTTGCCTCGATTATTACCAGAATGTGAGCGACCCGTTCAGCAAGCAAATAACCAGTAAATACAACGAGCTATACTCTGGCAGCGCCATGTTCACGGCAGGCAGCGCATGTTCCGGCATGTACCGTGGCCTGAAGCTTTGGCAAGCGGCCGTGAACGAGGCATGCTCGCTCGACCAGGCTGCGGTGATCGCTGCACTCGATCACGCAAAGATTGCCGAAGGGCCAGGTGGCCCCGCCGAAATGGTCCCGGGTCAACATCATGTTCGAATGAACATGTACATTGCGCAGTCGCGTAACGGCAACTTCGAGATTGTCGAAAACCTGGGTGCCATCGAGCCGAACGAGTGCCGGCAGGGATTGAGCTGAGACGCCGTACACCGATTGCAATTATTGCGGCCGCATCGGACAAGGCAGCGATTCCAGACCAAAAGGAAGAGTTAATGATTAGCGGAGCGCACGCGATAATTTACAGCCAGGATCCCGAAACCGACCGACAGTTTCTGCGAGACGTAATCGGTTTTCCGCATGTGGATGTGGGCGGCGGCTGGCTCATCTTTGGCCTGCCACCGTCGGAGCTTGCGGTTCACCCGTCAGACGAAAACAGCGTACATGAGCTTTTTCTCATGGCTGACGATATCGACGAATTTGTCACGCAAATGCAGCAGCACGCGGTGACCTGTTCAGACGTCCACGAGGAACCCTGGGGCCGGGTGACAAAAATATCGTTGCCGGGCGGGGGAAAGCTGGGCGTCTATCAAGCGAATCACGGGCGTCCGCCTCAATCCTGAGGCGACAATACTAATTCGGGTCCGACTCAATATTTGCTCAGGCTTGCGACCGCGATCGAGACGTCATAAGGAGCCAGAAGTGACTTGCAGGAACGGTCAAATGCCGAAATTAGCGGCCAGTATCAAGCTGATCGTATGGGGTCTCATTTGGCTCATCGCGGCCGGCTGCGAAAAGGCAGCGCAGGAACCGACAAAGCCGGCGGAATCCCGACAGGCCGGCCGCAGCGTCGAGGCCATCGCCGACGAGTACCTTGCGGCAATGCTGCAGCGCTACCCGGAGACGGCGACGTACTATTCGCTGCCCGGCGCCCGTCACGATGACCTGACCGACAATTCCATGGGAGCGTTGGCGGCCTGGCAGACGCGAGAGGACGCCTGGTTGCGTGAGCTCGGCGAGATTGGCGCCCCAACGGATATCGGCAGCCGTGACTGGGTCACGTACGGCATCCTGCGCGGGCGGCTGGCAAGCGCTGTCGACCGCCGCATCTGCCGTGACGAGTTGTGGCGCGCGAGCGGTATTACTGCCTGGCACACGTCGTTACCGTTCGTGTTTGATTTGCAACCGCTCGACGCCGACGAGCAGCGCGAGCAGGCACTGCAGCGCCTCGGCAAGGTCGCGCGATACATCGAGACCGAAACCCGAAATCTTCGCGAAGGTCTCGAGCTGGGTTACAGCGCGCCGCGAGTAACCGTCGCTCCCGTGCCGGATGAAATACGGGCGCTGCTTGGCGACAACAACCCGTTCATCGGCATGACCCGGCGCAGCGACGATAGTGACTTCGTATCCGCCGTCCGTCGGATCTTCGCTGACGAAGTCGCCCCGGCGATCGAGCGTTTTGCGCGTTTCGTCGACGAAGAGTACCTGCCCGCTGCGCGCGACGAAATTGCTGTCAGCGCCAATCCCGACGGAGCGGCTTGCTACCCGGCACTGGTGCGTTACTACACAACGATCAGTCCCACGGCTGACGAGATTCACGAACTCGGCCTGCAGCAGGTCGGGAAAATCCGTGCCGAAATGCGGGTTGTCCTCGACCAGTATTTCGATGGCGCGGCGATCGAGACGTTTCTGCAGAATCTCAATATCGATCCGCGCTACACGTTTCGCAGCGAGGCCGACGTGCTGCAGTACTCGCTGGATGCCCTGGATGACGCGCGTGATGCGATGCCGCGAATGTTCGGACTGCTGCCGAAAGCGGATGTCCTGATCAAACCGTACCCGGCGTACCGTGAAAGCGGTACCGGCGAATACCACTCCTCGTCGGAGGATGGCACCCGCCCGGGCATTTATTACATCGCCGTGGTCAGGCCGGAGAACCGCTCGCGCGCAATTCAGCAGTCGGTGCTATTCCATGAAACCTATCCCGGCCATCACCTGCAGGGTGCTATTGCGCTGGAACTCGGCGACCGCGTGCATCCACTGGCCCGCTACCTGTGGAACGCGGGCTACGGAGAGGGTTGGGGCTTGTATTCGGAACGTCTGGCGGACGAGCTTGGCCTGTACGGCGGCCCCCTGGATCGCATGGGCATGCTGGCGGACCAGGCCGCGCGCGCTGCCCGCCTGGTCGTGGACACAGGCCTGCACACGAGGGGCTGGACCAGGCAGCAGGCAGTCGACTACATGCTGGCGAATTCCGCCTGGCCACCCGGCGACATCGAATCGGAAGTCAACCGCTACATTTCCTTACCGGGCCAGGCCAACGCCTATATGCTGGGTATGCTCGAGATCCGCCGGCTGCGCGCGCTGGCCGAAGCGCGCCTGGGCGAAATCTTCGACATTCGTCAGTTTCATGACCGTGTTCTGGAGAACGGCATGATACCGCTGCCGATGCTCGACGCGTCGGTCATGACGTGGATCGAAGGCAACAGGTAGCAAACGAAACAGGGTGCATTCGTTGAGTCGATCAGAAGACGTCGCCGCTTCCATTGGCAACACGCCGCTCGTGCGCCTGGCGCAGGTGGTGCCCGCAGGCAACGCGCGTGTGCTGGTAAAGGTGGAAGGGCAGAACCCGACCGGCAGCATGAAGGATCGCATGGCGCTGTCGGTCGTGGACCGTGCAGCCGCGTCGGGACGCCTTCTCCGGACCGGCAAGGTCGTCGAATACACTGGCGGAAGCACAGGAACGTCCCTCGCTTTCGTATGTGCTGCGCGCGGTTTCCCGATAACCGTCGTTACATCCGATGCATTCAGCCAGGAGAAGCGCGACCACATGCGCGCATTGGGTGCAGACGTAATCGAAATCGCGAGTGACGGTGGCCGGACAACGGCCAGTCTGATCCGCCGCATGATGGACAGGGCAGAGGAGATCAGCGCCGCACCTGAGGCATTTTTTGCCGATCAGTTCAATAACCCGGACGCCGCGGCCGGCTATGCGACCTTGGCCGAGGAAGTCTGGGAACAGACGGATGGCAAAATCGACGCCTTTGTGCAGTCGGTGGGTACGGCTCAGTGCATTCTCGGAGTATCTGCCGTCCTCAGGGAGCGCAAGCCGGACATCGAAGTTATTGCAGTCGAGCCGGCCGAATCGCCGGTGCTGGCCGGTGGGTCGCCCGGTCCGCACAGGATCGAGGGCGTGGGCCCGGGCTTCGTGCCGCCGCTATGGCGCGACGACATCGCCGACGAGGTGCTGGCGGTTTCCACTGACAGCGCCAAAGCGATGACCCGGCGGCTGGCCAAAGAAGAAGCGCTTTTCGCGGGAACATCGTCCGGGGCTAACGTCGTCGCAGCGCTGCAGGTGGCTGCCAGGCTCGGGCCGGACAAAACGGTGGTTACCCTGCTTTGTGACTCCGGCCTGAAGTATCTTTCAACAGATCTGTTCGCCACGGAAGCCGCGCAATAGGAGCGCGAAATCCGAGATGACGTTCAGGACGATTCTCGCTACCACAGTTGCGATGCTTGCCTTCGCGGCGAACTCCGTCTTGTGTCGGCTCGCGCTTGGCGACGGCGCCATCGACGCGGCGAGCTTTGCCACGATCCGGGTCGCTGCCGGTGCTGTCACTCTCGGTGTCATCGTACTGCCGCGCTGGCTTGAAAATGGCCGGACCCCGGCGGACTGGCGAACAGTGCTCGCCTTGTACATATACATGGCCTTCTTCGCTTTCGCCTATCTCTCCCTGAGTGCAGGAACCGGCGCGCTCATCCTATTTGGCGCGGTGCAGCTCACGATGTTTGCTGTTGCCCTCAGGCGCGGCGATCGGTTTTCCGGCTTGTCATGGACCGGCCTGGTACTGGCGCTCGCGGGCCTCGTTTACCTGGTATCGCCCGGTGTGACCGCGCCGGACCCGCTCGGCGCACTGCTCATGGCGGTTGCAGGCATCGCGTGGGGTTCCTACTCCCTGCTGGGCAAGGGCGCCGCGGATCCCCTGGAGGCGACAAGCAACAACTTCCTCTGGTCAATACCGCTGGTGCTGGCGACGAGCCTGCTGTTCGCGGGCGACGCCCAGGTCACGCGCAACGGAATTTTGCTCGCCATCCTCTCGGGCGCCGTCGCGTCGGGGCTGGGCTACGTGATCTGGTTTTATGCGCTGCGTGGCCTCGCAGCCACGCAGGCGGCAACCGTGCAGCTGTCTGTGCCGGTGATTGCCGCGTGCGGGGGTGTGCTGCTGCTCGCCGAGAGCCTGACGCTTCGGCTGGTGATCGCGTCGCTGCTCACGCCGGGCGGCATCGCGCTGGTCCTGTCGCAACGTACCGCGCGGTGACGCGCTCAGGCAGATTTCGCGAGGATAGACGGCCAGCTGCGCACGGTGCGCATCACGTTGCGTCCCCACGTGGACAGGGTGTCGAAGGCGGCGTAGAACGCGGGCACGACGAGTAACGACACGACGGTCGAGAACGCCAGGCCGCCGATGATGGCGCGCGCCATCGGGAAGTAGGGCGGGCCGTCGCCGCCAACCTGCGTCGTGCTGATGGCGAGCGGGAGCAGGCCGACGATCGTCGTAGCCACGGTCATCAGGATCGGCCGCAGACGGTCTCGCCCGCCTTCAATGATGGCCTGGTTCCTGGGCATCCCCTCGAGGCGCAGGTTATTGATGTGATCGACGAGCACGATGCCGTTGTTTACCACCACGCCGATCAGGATCATGATGCCGATAGAAGCCATAAAGGAAAAAGTCGTGCCGGTTGCGGCGAAGAACAGGAATACGCCCATAATCGAAAACGCGATCGAGCCGAGGATGATCGCGAACGGGAACAACAGCGACTCGAACAGGGCTGCCATTACGAGAAAAATGCAGGCAACACCCAGCATGATGTTCTGCGCCATCATCTGTTGCGTTTCATCGTTTCGGTCGAAGCCGCGGCCGAACTTCCAGGTGTAGCCTGGCGGAAATTCGAACTCGTCCATCAGCGCTTCCACTTTCGGCTTCACCGAGTCCAGCGTGTGGTCCTCGGTCATGTTTGCCGAAATGATGACGGCGGTTTGCCGGTCGGAGCGGCGTATGGTATCCGGCGCGTAACCGGTTTCGAAGTTCGCGATCGTGCCGAGGGTAACGCGGCGGCCTTCCGGTGTGTACAGCGGCAGATCGGCGAGCTGCTCGATTGTCTGGCGGTCGCTTGCGCGGAAGGCAAGCCGCACCTCGATCTCGCCCGTCTCACCGCGGAACTCACGCAGGTTCTGTCCGCGCATGGCAACGGCGATAGAGGCAGCCACCTGCTCGCTGGACAGACCGACGCCCGCTGCACGGACGCGGTCGATCGATACACGCACCTCGCGCTCTCCGAGTTCCGCATCCGTTTGGACATCCTCCAGCTCCTCGATGCTCTCGAGTGTGCGCACGACGTCGACGGACAGTTCGTTGAGGCGGGCCGTCGAGTCGCCTGAAATCTGCAGGCTGAAGCCGTCGCCGCCACCCTGCTGCTCAAATTCGAAGCTGGGCTTGCCAATCGCGAGAACCGGGAGGTTTTCTTCGATTTTCTCGATAACCTCTCTGGTCGAAAGCGTTGCATCGTCTTCTTCGGTCAACAGCAGCGTCGATTCGGCACGGCCCTGATCGTAGTAGCTGTAAACGGAGCGAATGTTGAATTCGTCCTTGTTCTCGAACAGGTAGGCTTCGATGCGATCGACCGCTTCCTCGACCCGTTCCAGGGAATGCTGCCCCTCGACATGGTAGGGCATGAACAGGCGACGGCCGGTATCCTGCGGGAACGCATCGAATTTGACGAGCTGAAGTACGAGCGGCAGTACGCCTATGGCGCAGGTGATGGCGATGCCCAGCGTGGTCCACCACGGGTGCTGCAGGATCCAGCCGAGCGTTCTCGAGTAGCGTTCGGTCAGGCGTGTAATAAGCGCGCCTTCTTTCGGTCGCGGCGGCGGCGGAATGCGCGCTGCAAGCATCGGCACAAGTGTTTGTGCTATGAAGAGAGATGCAAGCAGCGCGACTATAATGGTCACCGCGACGTGCGTCATAAAGACGGTGATGTCCGTCTTGGTCCCGAACATTATCGGTACGAACACGATGACGGTCGTGGCAGTACCTGCGATGACGGCGAGCCCAACTTCCCTGACGCCCTTCAGCGTTGCCCCGAACGGATTATCCTTCTCTTTCTCGCGATAGCGAAACACGCTCTCCGTGATGACGACGGCGTTGTCGACCAGCATGCCAACCGCCAGCATCAAGCCCATCATGGTCAGCATGTTGAGGCTCAGCCCGGCGAAGTACAGCGCACCGAGAGTGATCATCAGGGAGAACGGGACACTGGCCGTCACGATCAGCGTCGTCGTGACCTGGCGTAAAAATAGGTATAGAACGACGATAGCCAATAACGCTCCGACCAGGCCCGCATTGATAAGATTGAGCATCGTGTTGCGTACCGCGTCTACCTGTTTGTATAGATCGAATATGTTTTTGCTGTTAATT
>JAHHOT010000227.1 GCA_018677555.1 Gammaproteobacteria bacterium
GCAATCTCGACCAGATCGACGACCTGAGAATACCGACTAACGAGGGGCTGGTGCCGATCAGCAATTTCGTGCAGCGCCTGCCGGCCCAGAAAGTCAGCACGATCCAGCGCACCGACATGCGGCGCACGATGACGGTCAGCGCCGACGTGGAACAGGGCTATCTCGATTCGGAGGTCGTTGCTGCCATGGCGGACCTGCTGCCGACCCTGGCGATCGATCCATCCGTGTCCGTGTCATTCCGCGGCGGCAGCGAGGACCAGCAGGAAGCGCAGGATTTCCTGAGCAAGGCTTTCCTCATCGCGCTCGCCGTCATGGCCATCATCCTCGTTACCCAGTTCAACAGCCTGTTCCAGGCCCTGCTGATACTGACAGCCGTCGTCTTCTCGACCGGCGGCGTTATGCTGGGCCACCTCATTCTCGACAAGCCCTTCGGCATCATCATGAGCGGTATCGGCGTCATCACGCTGGCGGGTATCGTGGTCAACAACAACATCGTGTTTATCGATACCTACAACGTCCTGCGGCGGCGCGGCAACGAGGCCTACGAGGCAATTCTGCGCACCTGCGCCGTGCGCCTGCGGCCGGTGCTCCTGACGACGGTAACAACTATCCTCGGCCTGACGCCGATGGTACTGGGTGTGAACATCGATTTGGTGGGCCGTCATGTCTCGATTGGCGCGCCGAGTTCTCAATGGTGGACGCAATTGTCTTCGTCTGTCGCCGGCGGTCTCGCGTTCGCGACCATTCTGACCTTACTGCTGACACCGAGCCTGCTCATGATCAGCGCCAACCTGTCGCAACGGCTGGCGGCGGCGCGCACTCGCCGCGGGCCGGCGCCCGACGCGGAGCTCGCCCCCTCCCCCTGACCTGCAGCAGTCCCCGTGATCGTGAAATTCTCGATACAGCCAATCCAAATCCGCGTTTCGCGCATCTAATCAACAGAAGTCCGCGCGCGGATTCCGGCAGCGGCGACAGCCTGAACCCCGGCCATTGACGGTCACGGTTTCGGTTGTCCGCGGGACAGGCTGCTTGTCCGAATCTCACAAGCTACTGAAATCAAAATGAAAAATGCTGAGACAGTAATTTCATCACGGGTATTGCGTTATACTTATCTAGTGTTATACTCCACTATAACACCAAACAACAGCGGCCGGCCTGCGGCCCTCTTGGGTGAAACGAAAATGAGAAAAGATTTAGGCATCGCGGCACTGGCTGCGATATTGATGACGACTTTGAGCGCTTGCGGCGTCGGCGAGGCCAGAGTTTCAGATATCGTAAGCCAGGCCGCGCCTGCGCCGTTGCCAGTCGAGACGACGTTGCCGGAAACAACGGACATCTTCGCCACTTACGAGGCAACCACCACCATTCTGTCTGACGCTGATGCGCCGGTACTGGCAAGGGTCGGCGGCGAGGTGGTTGACATCGTTGTTGAAGAAGGGGATTACGTCGAACAGGGCCAGGTCCTGGCGCGGCTCGACGGCGATCGTTTGCGCCTGCAGATGCAGCAGGCAAAAGCGGCGCTGGATCAGTCGCTTGGCGAACTAAAGCGCCTGACCAGTCTGCACGAACGTGGCCTGGTCAGTGCGGCATCATTCGACGGACTCAAATACGACCTCGAGGCGCAGCGCGCCGCCTATGAGCTGAAGCGCCTCAATTACAATTACACCAGCGTTCGTGCAGCCATCTCCGGTGTCGTATCATCGCGCGCAATCAACGTCGGTCAAAATGTGAACATCGGCGATACGACGTTTCACGTCACCGACACCTCGAAACTCGTCGCCTACCTGAGAATTCCGCAAACCGAATTGACCAAGTTCGCGCCGGGTCACAGCGTAAAAATTCGCGTTGACGCCATGGCGGACACCGTGTTCGAGGCAACGATTGCGCGCATCAGCCCGACCATCGACGAGCGCAACGGTACGTTCCGTGCCACAGCGTACATCGACAACGGTAACGGCGAGCTCGCGCCGGGCATGTTCGGGCGCTTTACGATTGCATATGAGCGCCATCCGGACGCGCTGGTTATACCGGTCCGCGCATTGATGGAAGAAGACGGCCAGTTTGTGGTGTATGTTGTGGAAGACGGCACCGCCTTGCTGCGCACTGTAGAGACCGGCATTCGTTCCGGCGAAAAGGTCGAAATCCTCAGTGGCCTCGAGTCCAACGACGTCATCGTCGTTACCGGCCAGAATGCACTGCGTGACGGCACGCGTGTTCTGGCCAGCAACGTCCCGCCGGGCAAATTAAGCGGTTAATACCAAAACAACATACCGCCCTCGGGTTGCAGTAAGGGGTGCACAGGGAGCCAACACAATGAAACCGACGCGAATCTGGCCGACGGTCATGGCAATGCTCTTGCTGGCCGCTTGCCAACAGGGTGGCAAGGACGCAGAAACCGGGGATGAGGAAGAAACACCGGCGGTTCCGGTCGAGGTCTCGACCGCAACCTACGGTGACATTTATGCACGCTACTCCGGCACGGCTCCCATCGAAGCATTTCAGCACGCGACCGTCATCGCCAAAACCGGCGGCGAAGTCCGCGAAATCCTGGTCGAGGAAGGCGATGACGTCGAGGCCGGAGACATTCTTGCTCGCCTGGACGGCGACCGCCTGCGGCTGGAACTGGCCGAGTCAGAGGCCAGGCTGCAGAAACTGCAGCGCGACTATCAACGCAATGTCGACCTGAAAGAACGCGGCCTCATCAGCGAAGGCGATTTCGAAAAAATAAAGTACGAGATGGATGCACTCGAGGCAGCCAACAACCTCGCGAAACTGGAATTGAGCTACACAGCAATCCGCGCACCGATCACGGGCGTCATCTCGGAGCGCTTCATCAAAATTGGCAACACGATCGACGTCAACGCGGAGACCTTCGAAGTGACCAGTCTCGAGCCGCTGGTCGCCTATCTGCACGTACCCGAGCGCGAATATCGCCGGATTGTGAAAGGACAGGCTGCCGGCATCGCGGTGGATGCTTTGCAGGGTGCCGAATTTCCTGCCGTCGTCGCACGCACGAGTCCCGTCGTAGATCCTGAAACCGGTACCTTCAAGATTACCATCGAGGTCAAAGACGAGTCGCGACAGCTGAAGCCGGGAATGTTCGGCCGCATCAGCATCGTATATGACAAACATGAAAACGCGATGCAGGTACCGCGCAGCGCAATCGTTGCCGAGGCGGGTGAAGCAGCCGTGTTCGTTGTTGAGAACGATGTCGCACAACGTCGCATCGTACAGACCGGCTTCACGGAGAAAGGCCGCATCGAAATCATTGACGGCATCTCCGACACGGATCGCTTCGTGATCGTGGGCCAGACGGGCCTTAAGAATGGCTCGAAAGTCTCGGTGATCAACGATCCCGATTCGGGAGAGCGGGCTGCGAGCAACGACGCTGTCTCGAACTAATCTACATCGGTAAGAGGTATTTCGAATGCGCCGCCTGATTGAGATCGCCACCGAACGCCGTGTCACGATCGTCATGTCCACGGTGGCCATTGCACTGTTCGGCCTGGTGTCGCTGTCGCGGCTCAACGTCAACCTGCTGCCGGACATATCCTATCCGACGATTACCGTGCGCACAGAGTTGACCGGCGCCGCACCGCTCGAGGTCGAGAACCTGATCACGAAGCCGATCGAGGAAGCCGTCGGCGTCATTCGCAACGTGCGCCTCGTGCGCTCGGTGTCGAGGTCGGGCCAGTCAGACGTAACGCTGGAATTTCTGTGGGGCACGGACATGGACATCGCGGGCGTGGACGTTCGCGAGAAGGTGGACATCATCGAGCTGCCGCTCGAGGCCGGTCGCCCGCTACTGCTGCGCTTCGATCCTTCGTCGGAACCCATCATGCGCCTGGGTCTCATGCAAAAGGAAGCCTCGGCCGCCGACAGCTCCGAAGGCAACCTCAAGGCGTTGCGACGTCTGGCTGAAGACCGGCTGAAGACCGACCTCGAAGCGGAAGAAGGTACCGCAGCGGTCAAGGTAAGCGGCGGCCTGGAAGACGAGATCCAGATCCAGGTCGATCAGCAAAAACTGGCGCAACTCGGTATCAGCATAGAACTCATCGCGCAGCGCATTCGCGCCGAGAACGTCAATCTCTCCGGTGGGCGACTTGAAGAAGGCGACCAGCGTTTCCTGGTCAGAACGATTAACGAGTTTCAGAACGTAGAGGAGTTCGCCGGCGCGATCGTAGCAACTGTCGCCGGCCGGCCAGTCTATCTTCGGGACGTTGCAACGGTAACCCGTGGACACAAGGAACGCGAAGCGATTACGCGAGTCAACGGCCGGGAATCGGTCGAGCTCGCCGTGTACAAGGAGGGTGACGCCAATACGGTGCAGGTTGCCCATCGCATCGATGCGCGCCTGGAAGCCACCGGGGAAACGCTCCCCGAAAATCTCGAGATCGTGAAAATATACGACCAGTCCCGCTTCATTTCGTCGGCGATAGACGACGTAAAAAGCGCAGCATTTCTGGGCGGCATACTGGCTATCATCGTACTTTACGGGTTCCTGCGCGATGCTCGTGCCACGACGATCATAGCCGTTGCCATTCCCGTCTCCGTAATCGGTACGTTCCTGCTGATGTACGCGAATGAGGTCTCGCTCAACATCATGTCGCTGGGCGGTGTTGCGCTGGCTGTTGGCATGCTGGTCGACAATGCGATCGTCGTGCTCGAGAACATCGTGCGGAAGCGGGAACAGGGCGAGGACATACTGCAAGCGGCGCGCAACGGTACCGCCGAGGTCGCAACGGCGGTAATTGCGGCGACGCTGACAACGATCGCCGTATTCTTCCCGATGGTATTCATCAGCGGAATCGCCGGCGAACTGTTTCGCGACCAGGCGCTGACGGTAACGTTTGCGCTGGCGTTCTCCCTGGTCGTTGCGTTGACGCTGATACCGATGCTCGCCGCGCTCGGCACGGGCGCACGTTACGAACAGGAGGGCGAAGCTGCGCCTGCAAATCGCTTCACGCGGATAGTAGCCAGGACAATCTGGGTGTTTCGCAACCTGTTCGAGGGCGTGCGCTGGGTATTCTGGGCCATCCTCTGGGCTCCAACCTGGATATTGCAACGCTTCAACGCCATGGCTACCCGGGTTTATGGGCCGCTGTTGCGCTGGTCGCTCGGGCACCGCGCCATCGTTGTTATCGCGTCCACGTTAATTTTCGCGGGAACCATGTTGTTGATTCCTCGCCTCGGCACCGAACTGATACCGCAGTTTTCGCAAGGCGAGTTCAACGTCGATCTGCGGCTGGCCCCGGGGGCGCCGATCACGGAGACCGACCGTGCAATTCAGAATGTGCATCGCGCGACCGAAAATATCGAGGCGCTCGAGCTCAGTTACTCCGTGGCCGGTTCCGGCAACCGCCTCGATGCGAATCCTGTCGATTCGGGCGAGAATACCGGCAGCCTCAGCATTACCCTGAAAAGCGGCTCAGGGCGCGCGGAAGAGAATGCGGCGATGAACGTCATGCGCGAGTCGCTGGCGCTGATCCCGGGTGTGCAATACGAGTTCAGCCGGCCGTCGCTGATGACATTTGCGAGCCCGATCCAGATTGAGATCTCCGGCTACGAGCTTCAGAGCCTGCAGCGCGTCAACCAGGCGATCCTGCAATCGATGAATGAGTCCGGCCGCTTTACCGATATAAAGACGACGATCGAGCTGGGCAACCCGGAGATTCAGATCGAGTTCGACCAGGAGCGTGCCGCAGCGCTCGGGCTGGCGGTGCGGGACATCGCGGACCGCGTCGTTGCCAGCGTACGCGGCGAACTGGCGACGCGCTACACCTGGCGCGACAAGAAAATTGACGTGCAGGTGCGAAGCGTCGATCGCGAGAGAGCCAGCATCAACGAGATTCGCGAGCTGATCGTCAATCCGATGTCGAACCGGCCGGTCACCCTCGAGGCCGTCGCCGACATCACGGTCGCGCGCGGACCGGCGGAGATTCGCCGCATCGCCCAGGAGCGGGTCGCCGTGATCACGGCAAATATCGCGTTCGGCGATCTCGGCGCGGCCGCGGCACAAGCCAATGACATCATCGCGAGGACAGCGATGCCGGCCGGCGTCAGCGCCATGGTATCCGGGCAGAACGAAGAAATGCAGGAGTCGTTCACGTCGATGCAGTTCGCACTCGCGCTGGCAGTTTTCCTCGTGTACCTGGTCATGGCATCGCAGTTCGAATCACTCATTCACCCGTTCGTCATCCTGTTCACGATCCCGCTGGCGCTCGTTGGCGCAGTGCTCGCGTTGTTTATCACGGGGACAACGGTCAACGTCGTCGCATTCATCGGCGTAATCATGCTGGCGGGAATCGTAGTCAACAATGCCATCGTTCTTGTCGATCTCATCAATCAACTGCGCGCCCAGGGTGCGGAGAAAACCGAGGCCATCCTCGAGGCCGGTCGCGCAAGACTGCGCCCGATCCTGATGACGACGCTGACCACGGCACTCGGCCTGATGCCCATGGCAATCGGTTTCGGCGAAGGCGCCGAAGTCCGCACGCCGATGGCTATTACGGTGATCGGTGGCCTGCTGGTTTCCACGCTTTTGACGCTTGTCGTAATTCCTGTTGTCTACTCGTTGCTGGACCGCAAGAAGTACGGCGTCGCCGCTACCCAGGCGATGCCTGCGCCGGCAACGAACTGAGGTCGCCATGAAGCATACCGAGATAGCACTGCGGCGGCCGGTCACGACCGTCGTCGTGTTCGTCGCCCTGGCGCTGGTCGGCCTGATTGCCTCGAGGCTGCTGCCACTGGAGAAATTCCCGGACATCGAATTCCCGGGCATTTTCATCCAGATTCCCTACGACGGCTCGACGCCCGAAGAGGTCGAACGCCTCATTACGCGACCGGTGGAAGAAGCACTCGCGACGCTGTCCGGCGTCGAGCAGATGTTTTCGTCCTCCAGCGAGAACCAGGCCGAGATCTTCCTGCGCTTTGGCTGGGACGAGAGCATGGGCGCAAAAGGCATCGAGGCGCGGGCCAAAGTGGACAGCATCCGCCATACCCTGCCGGTCGACGTGCGCCGCATCTTTATCTTCACCGGGTCTCTTGGCGACCAGCCGGTGCTGCAGCTGCGCGTGTCGAGTGACCGCGACCTGTCGGACAGTTACGAACTGTTCGACAGGCTGGTAACGCGCCGCATAGAGCGTATCGAGGGCGTCTCGCGGGTCGATCTTCATGGCATCGATCCCCGCGAAATCCGCATTCTGCTGGACCCCGATCGCCTGGCCGCCCACGGCGTCGATCTGGGCGATTTGCAGCAGCTTCTTGCACGCAGCAATTTCGCAGTCAGCGCCGGCCGCATAACCGACGCAGGGCAACGCTACAGCATCCGCCCCAGCGGAGAGTTCACCTCAATCGAGGAAATTCAGGACTTCGTGATCGACGCGTCCGGGCTCCGCCTTTCCGACGTGGCCGACGTCGAGCTGCACGCGCCGGAGCGAAACTACGGGCGGCATCTCGACCGGACCTACGCCATCGGCGTGGCGGTCAGCAAGTCCACCGGTTCGAACATGGTGGAGGTAACCGACCGCGTCAAACGCGAAGTGGAAGAAATTTCCAAATTGCCGCAAATGCGCGGCATCAACA